>JANLSA010000112.1:0-14636 GCA_031362085.1 Bacteroidota bacterium
CGTATGTTCAATACCAACAGGTCTCCATCCTCCGATTGCCATGCCGGTGAGATTGATTTTTTCTTCATTAAAAACCTGGGCTATTATACCATGATCTGTTACTCTATCTTTTGTAAATACGAAAGTTCGTATCATTTTCAAACTGTCGGCTGCCAAACCTCCGAATATGGTAACGCCTTTGCCACAAACATTTTCTATTCCTTCAACTACTTCATCACCATCTGACCCTATTCCGCCGGATACAACAAGAAATGCCGGCTTGCTGAATGCTGCCAGCCCTGCTTTCCCTATTTCCTCGGCTGTCTCTTTTGTACTTCTTTTTTCTGAGGTTGCTAATTTAATCTGAAAATATTCCGGGTTTATTTCCATCAGCATGATGATGATAGAACCCGATTCAATTTCACCATCTGTAAAATTGCTGCCGGTGGATGCGCCAAAAACCTGAATGGATTTTTGTGATAAAACAGAACAGACTTCTTCATGTGGAATATCAGCTTCCAGTAATACGATGGCGACAGTTGGTGTAAACCCATCGGCTATGCTTGTATCAAGAGCCGTTTTTATTTCAGCTGCATTTTTTCCTTTGATTGATTTTGCTTTCATAATAAGTTGATGAATTTTTTTATTTTAAAAATTAATTACCTGCAGGCGGCATCAGGCCTAATTGTGTCATGAAATCAAGGTTATCAAAAAAATCTCTTTCCTCTGCAATTTTTCCATTGGACATCCTGACAAGTGTGACACCGTCAATAT
This sequence comes from Bacteroidota bacterium, assembly GCA_031362085.1. Taxonomy (GTDB): domain Bacteria; phylum Bacteroidota; class Bacteroidia; order Chitinophagales; family Chitinophagaceae; genus VBAR01. The sequence goes on from JANLSA010000112.1 coordinate 754, forward strand.
TGACTTTTTTACCTGTTGCTGGTATTCCGAAAAATACTCCTGTATGTGTGCCGGAAAAATTCCAGTGCTTCACTAATTTTTCACCCTGTCCAAATACATCTTTAATGGTAAAAGTAATATTGGAGAATCCTGTCAGGTAATTAGTATAATATGCCCGGGCACTATCAATTCCCACAATGTCTGATGGACTTGCATGCATCACTACATCTTTTGTAAAATTGGAATCATTGAACAAATCCAGTTTTCCTTTATTGATGATTTCATCCCACACATGAGTGTACATTTTAATATTGGCTTCAACCGGGTCTACTTTTGCCACTTCTTTTTCTGGGGAAGAACAGGCAGTAAATAAGACAATAAAAAAAGTAGTAGCTGCTATCCGGTAAGAAGTGAATCTTGATTTTTGACTCATTGTTAGTTTATTTTGGTTGCAAATTATTTAGTAGGGTTCAAGATAAAGAAAAAGGGGATGCCTTAAAACTATTTTCAATATGGCGATTCAGTGTAAAAGCGATCACATTGGCTTGGTTTTCAAAACACCTCTTCTTTTGAAAATATAAATTCTCTTATGCACTTTATTTCTTCTTTTCCTAAAGAGCATCATCCATTTTCTTTTATTCATACGATTATCCGACTTTCCGATTCCTTTCACAAAGCAATCCGGTACAATTCAATTTTATAAAATAAAAACACGATTGGGAATAAATAATTTTATTTATATTTTTTTAATGAACTAACTTTTCTATCTAAACTTTTTTATATGAATACTATTGAAATGCGTCTTCAACAATTAGAAGCAACCAACCGCCGGTATAAAAGAATCGTTATTTTAATGCTTGCATTATTTACTACATTTTTTATGGCATTCCGGAGTACGAATACAGCACCGGAAGTAATACAAGCAAAACGATTTGAAGTAGTGGATGATAATGGTCATGTTTTGGTTAATCTTACACAGGATGATGGCAAAGGAATTATTAAAACATTTACAAGTACTGGGAAAAAATTAGTTAACATTACTTATACAACCAATAATGAAGGATATTTCGCTTTGGAAGACGGCAAAGGGCAAGAGACTATGCGGTTCAGCAGTTCTAACGAAGGGGGTGGGGGTTATATCGGAATTTATAATCCTGCAGGTAAAAGAACAATGACCCTATGTAATGATAAAAGCGGCGGTAATATTTATTTAGGCAATAGTAATGGGGACACCCGGGCTGCCATGCAATGCAACAGTAGTGAAGGAGGGTTCCTGGGGTTATATAATTCTAAAGGCTATACATCAATCAAGCTTACACAAACCAGCAGCGGAAATGGCGATCTGTATATTAATAATTATAATGGAGATGAACGGGTAAGACTTTCAGTAAGTAGCTCTGCAGGTAATTTTCAAATAAAAAATAACAGCAAGACTATGATTGTAGAGTTGGGCGGTACGGCTGGCGAAGGAGGGACTATTAATACTTACACTTCAAGCGGAACATTTATCCAGGGAATTGGAAGCAGCAATTAATAATTATACTAATGCTTTCATTCTTCTCTTTGCTGCCACGCTATGAATTGGGGACAATTATGCTTCGGCTTCCATCCTTCGCTTTGCTCAGGATGACAAAGATCCAATCAGGCAGTAGTTTCCATGTAACTCTCAATTGGCTCACAGGTACAGATAAGATTTCTGTCACCATGTGTATTATTTACCCTTGCAACAGATGGCCAGAATTTATTTTGCTTAACATAGTCCAATGGAAATGCTGCAAACTCCCTGCTGTATGGTTTGTTCCATTCACTACTCACAACTGACAACTGAGTATGTGGCGCATTCTTCAATGCATTATTCATTTTATCAGCTTCACCATTTTCTATAGCAGTAATTTCTTTTCTTATTGCAAGCAATGCATCACAAAAACGATCCAACTCAGCTTTGTCTTCACTTTCTGTCGGCTCTATCATTATAGTTCCGGGTACAGGAAAACTCATCGTTGGCGCATGAAAGCCATAATCTATTAAACGTTTGGCTATGTCTTCAGCTTCTATACCGACCGAAGATTTAAATGGACGCAGGTCAACAATAAATTCATGAGCACAAGTACCATTACTTCCTGTATATAAAATATCAAAATCATTTTCCAGTCTTGCCTTCATATAGTTTGCATTCAATATTGCATACTCAGTTGCTTTCTTTACTCCATCTGCACCCAGCATTCTTATATATGCATAGCTAATTAAAAGAATTGACGCACTTCCATAAGGAGCTGCACTAACTGCACCACTGGCTGTTAACTGTTGATTGCTGGCTGTTGACTGGTGTCCGGGTAAATGTTTTGCCAAATGTTTTCTTACACATATCGGCCCCATGCCTGGCCCGCCACCACCATGTGGTATAGAAAATGTTTTATGTAAATTCAAATGGCAAACATCAGCACCAATTAATCCGGGTGATGTTAATCCAACCTGTGCATTCATATTTGCTCCATCCATATACACCTGCCCGCCATGCTGGTGAACAATTTCACAAATCTCTTTTACGCTTTCTTCAAAAATTCCATAAGTACTTGGATACGTAATCATGGTACCGGCAAGATTAGCGCTGTATTGTTCAGCTTTTGTTTTAAAATCATTTACGTCAATGTATCCATTCTCCAATGCTTTTACCACCACCACTTTCATCCCAACCATTACAGCACTTGCAGGGTTGGTGCCATGTGCTGAAATAGGGATCAATACAATATTGCGTTGCATATCTCCATTGGCATGATGATAATTTCGTATGGTAAGCAATCCGGCAAACTCGCCTTGTGCACCACTGTTGGGTTGTAAACTACAAGCATCAAAGCCAGTTATTTCAGAGAGATAAGTTGAGAGTTCATTACAGATTTGCTGATAGCCTTTTGTTTGATCTGCTGGTGCAAATGGGTGCATCTTACTCCAATGAGCCTGACTCAACGGAATCATTTCACTTGCAGCATTTAATTTCATAGTACAACTTCCCAATGTAATCATAGAAGTATTCAATGAAAGATCTTTATTTTCTAATTGTTTGATGTAGCGCATCATTTGTGATTCTGAATGATGCGAATTAAAATTGGGATGTAATAAATAAGTTGATGTTCGTTGTAACTCTTTCTGAACTTTATATACTCCTGCTTTATGTGCAGACATTGCACTCTTGTCAACACCGGCTGCTTTTGCAAATATTTTTTTAATCGTGTAAATATCATTAAGGGTTGTTGTTTCATCAATGCTTACTTGGACCGATCCTTCTTTTGTATAAAAGAAATTTAATTCTGCTTTATCTGCCGCTACTTTTACTTTTGAACTATCAATACCTGAAATTTTTATCGTATCAAAATAATGTTCATTCACCTGATTCAATCCTAACTCCTGAATTTCCTGTTCAGCCTTTTGAGTCAGCGTATGAATTCTTTCAGCAATTGCTTTAATACCTTTTGGTCCATGATATACAGCAAACATGGCTGCCATATTTGCAAGTAATGCCTGGGCCGTACAAATATTTGAAGTTGCTTTTTCTCTTTTTATATGCTGCTCTCTTGTTTGCAAAGCCATGCGCAATGCACGGTTACCCTGCCCATCAATACTTACCCCTATAATACGACCGGGTATGGCTCTTTTAAAATCATCTTTTGTAGAAAAGAATGCAGCATGCGGGCCACCAAAACCGAGCGGTACTCCAAAACGCTGAGCAGAACCTAATGCAACATCAGCGCCTAACTCTCCGGGAGGAGTTAATAATGTTAGTGCTAATAAATCTGTAGCCATAGCAACATAACCACCAATTGAATGAACCTTGCTTATAAAATCACGGTAGTCTTCAACAGAGCCTGAATTATTTGGATACTGAATTAAGGCGCCGAAAAATGTTTCGTCAATCGAACTGTTTTTATAATCTCCAAAAACGATTTCTATTCCTATCGGAGTTGCTCTTGTAATCACCACATCTTTTGTTTGAGCAAATACTTCATTGTCTACAAAAAATTTGGGTGCTTTAATAATATCGGTCCTGTTAACATGATGAAAGAACATATTCATGGCTTCAGCAGCAGCGGTTGCTTCATCCAATAAACTTGCATTGGCAATGGGAAATGCTGTTATATCGCTTACCATTGTTTGAAAATTTAATAAACTTTCCAAACGACCTTGAGAAATTTCTGCCTGGTAAGGGGTGTACTGTGTGTACCAACCCGGGTTTTCAAAAATATTCCGGAGAATTACGGATGGGGTATGTGTATCATAATAACCCTGACCGATATAATTTTTATATAATTTATTTTTCTGCGAAACTTCTGAAAGATGTTTCAATAAATCTGCTTCACTCATAGAAGCAGGAAGGTTTAATGCCTTATTGCTTCGGATAGATGCAGGTACCGTTTTATCAATCAGTTCACCAAGGCTTTTTGTGCCAATTGTTTTCAGCATTTGTTTTTCCTGTCCAATGGTTCCGATATGACGCGGTATAAATTCGTTTTGTTGTAGTTCGAAGATGTTCATGAGGTTTAGTTATTTAGACAGCAATTATTAATTAATAATTATTAATTAGTAATTAAATCAGGTCGCAAAGTTAAGGTTGCAGGGCTATTTAAACACCTGATTGTTCAACTGTGGAAAAGAGATTGTTTCTTTGTGTAAATGAAACAGGATATTTTAAAAAATTGGGAAAAGAAATCCGGTGAAAGGCAAAAAGAATACAAGAAATTCCTGCACCGGGCAAATAAAAACGAAGTATTAAGGCAATTACCCGATCTGAATGAAGAAGCTTTTGAAAAAATTGATTGTTTGCAGTGTGCTAATTGCTGTAAAAATTATTCGCCCCGGTTTACTCCACCGGATATAAAACGCATCAGCAAATATTTAGACATGAATGAAGGTGACTTTAAAGCAAAATACCTGATGGAGGATAAGGTAGGTGATAATGTAGTTAAAACAAAGCCCTGCCCATTTCTGGGTTCTGATAATTATTGCAGTATTTATGAAGTACGACCCACCGATTGTATCCGCTTTCCATATATGGATAATGATTTTATGCTGAAGCGGCAGCCGCTTGCTTTAAAGAATTCTACTTTTTGCCCGATTACATATTATGTGCTTGAGAAATTGATAGAGGCTGGGAAATAATTTTTTTGGAAATACGGCCACAGAGGTTCACAGAGATTAGGAGAGTCACAGAGTTTCTCTGTGGCTCTCTTATTTTCTCAGTGGTTCTCTGTGGACTTATTTTTTTTGTATGTTGTAAAATAAATTGATTTTACTGCATGTGAATTTTATATCCATCATTGATTCTTTGCCCACACATTCATTGAGTTTTCTAAGATATCCAAAGGCATACAACCATCTTTTAAGAATTCAGCATGAAAATCAGCCAGGTTGAATTTATTACCTAACTGTTTGCTGTATTTATCTCTTAATTCCGCAATTTTTAAAGCACCGACTTTATAACTCAGGGCCTGTCCGGCATTAACCATATAACGTTCTATCTCTGCCACGGCACCTTCTTCGCTGATGGCTTCATTTTGCATCATATATGTAATGGCTTCTTCCCGGGTCATTTTTCCGGTGTGCATGGCTACATCCACCACCAGTCTTATTGCACGGTGAATCTCATCACCCAATGCACCCATATGTTGATAAGGATCTGTGTACAATCCCAGTTCTTTGCCTAAACTTTCGCAATACAAAGCATAACCCTCGCCATAAGCACCATACCAGATAAATTTACGAAATGAGGGTAACGATAAATTTTCAATCTGAATACTTACCTGGTAATGATGCCCCGGAATTGCTTCATGCAGAAATAAACTTTCCATTCCACTGGTGGTGTTGTATTTCGTAGCATCTATGATCGGCACATAAAAAATTCCGGGTCTGCTTCCATCCGGCAGTCCGTTGAAATATTCAGCACTTGAACTGGCCGCCCTGAAAGCTTCTGTTTGCCTTATTTCAAATTTGGTTTTTGGTGTTAGCGTAAATATTTTTTTAAGATTCGGATCAATAGTAGTCTGTATTTTTTTATAAGCAGTCAATACTTCATCAGCAGTTTTAAACGGCATGAATTGTTTATCCGTTTTCATGGAATTAAAAAATGAATCAAGATTACCTTTGAACCCAACCTGGTTCTTTATCTTTTCCATTTCTTCCCGGATCCGTTTCACTTCCGACAATCCCGTTTGATAGATTTCATCGGGTGTTTTATTGGTTGTGGTCTGGGATCTAACCAGGTAGGAATATAATTTATCACCACCGGGCAATTCATTAAAACCAGTACTGGTTCTTGCTTTGGGTAAATATTCCGTCTGCAAAAAATCGCCAAGCCTTTTATAAGCAGGCATTATGATGTTTTGTACCATATCTATATATGCCGCTGTTAACCTTTTTTTATCTGTCTCAGAAAATGTTGTTGGCATCAATGTAACCGGGCCATAAAACAAACTTTTTGTTACATCGCCGGTGGTAAGGTCCCGCATTTGAGGGATCATTTTTATTACAACAGCTTTGGGTAAAACATAATTAATGGCCATCCCCTTTTTAAAATATACAATAGCAGTGTCGGCCCAGGCCGAAAAAGCAGTTGCCCTTTGCAACCAATTATCATAATCCTTCAGCGTTTTAAAGGGTTGCAAACCACTGCCAGAGCCCATTTGTCCAAATGTGAGTGGAACCCCATTAAACTGGTCAAATGGAATGTAAATATTATCAAATGTACTTCCAAGATAATTCAGACTAAGACCTTCAAGCGACATGTTCATTTCGTAAGTAAAAATGTCATAGCTTTTTTTATCATTATCATTCAGCTTTGTTGGATCATATTTGCTGATAGAATCTTTATATCGTGTAAAAAAATTTTTCAACCTGGCCCGATAGCTATCCGTAAAATCGGCAGGCAGTAAATGATTAAAACGATTATCACCATTATATGCCGCTTCTATGGGAAGCAGTTCCATCCTTTCGTTATAATAGGAATCCAGCATGGTTGCCAGTGCTTCATTGGCTGCTGTTGGCTGTTTGTTTGTTTTTGAATTGCAACTGGTAATTACAATAACGATTACCAGCAGGTAAATTATTTTTTTCATATGTTGTTTTATGAAGTAGTGTCTATAAAAATTACAGCCAACAATTGCATTGCCGTAACTATTTACTCCAAATTAAAATCATTTTCGATTTAAAACGGAAAAATTTATTTTACCATCAACTCCTCCCACGCCGCCTGCAAAGGCCGGTTAATTCCATCACCTTTCCATTCACTTACTCCCGGTAATGCAGTATTTTTTAAAAACTCTTCTTTTGTTTTACCGGCTTTCATTTCACTTTCTGCAAATTTTAAAACAGCACCCAGGTAATCACCAAATTTTTTCAGGTCATCGGCTTTGACAATTACATCATAACCATCCGCAGCATGACCACTTATATATTGAGTTTTATTGTTGAATGTGTTGGTGGCTTTATTCAATACTTCAATCCAGTTTTTCATATTGGCTCCGGCACCACGGTCAACAAATGGATGGCGGCGGTTAAACATCAGGTCGCCCATATGTAAAATATTCGCATGCTGAAAATGTATCATGGCATCGCCATTGGTATGGCCTGCACCAAAATAATGTAACTTAATTTTTTCTTTGCCTGCTTTTTTTGTAATGGTATCTGTAAAAGTTAAATCAGGATAAAGTTGTTTGTCTTCTGACTTGGCGGCTACTGCAACATTCTTTTGATTCTTTAATGAGTTTTCATGTGCCAGTACATGCTCGACTATTCCTTTAAAAGAAATATTACCTGCAGTATGATCGCCATGATGATGTGTATTGATTAAAAGTTTGAATGGCTTCTCACTTCTCTTTTTCAGTTCATCAATTAAATGTTTGCTTTGGTCGGGAAATTGCGAATCTACAACCACAATCCCTTTTTTAGAAAGCATAAAAGCAATGGTGCCACCGCGTTCAGAAAAAATGCCGATAGAATCGGTTAGCATTTTTATTTTCCACGGGTCTTCAAACCAGTTTGAAAAAAGATTTTGCTGTGCAAGTGTTAATGCACCAAATGTGAGTGCTGTGTTTTGTAAGAATGTGCGGCGATGCATGATTTATTGTTTTTAGTTTATAGTGTTGCTGAATAGAGTTACCAACCGTACAAGAGTGCGACGCAACAAAAGTTCAATCAAGGTACAATAGCTGGTAACACAATAAAAAAAATTTTTCTTTGATGAAGTTATGAAAAGTAAAGTATGATTGACCTAAGTTCTCCGCCTCTTGTCGGAGGACAGGGGTGTTCTAATATTCAAACTTCCTCAACCCCGGCGCCTTGAACCATGTAAAGATTGAAATAAATAAAGTCATACACCCACCGAAGATAACGGATGGAACAGTGCCCAGTAAAGATGCTGCAACACCGCTTTCAAATTGTCCCAGCTCATTGGATGAATTGATGAACATAGAATTAACGGAGGATACCCGGCCACGCATTTCATCAGGTACAAATAACTGTACAATCGTACCGCGGATGATGACACTCACTCCATCAAACAATCCACTGATAAATAAAGCAGCAAAACTCAACCAGAAATTTTTTGAAATGGCAAACACTAAAATGCAAATGCCAAAACCGGCAACAACATATAATAGTGATTTACCCTGTTTGTTTTTTAACGGGTGTGAAGTGATCCATGCTATGGCAACAAAATTTCCAAGGTAAGTTGCTGCTACCAGCCAGCCCAATCCTTGTGGACCAATATGTAAAATATCTACAGCAAATACAGGCAGTAAAGCCGCAGCCCCTCCAAATAAAACGGCAAACATATCTAAACTCATAGCACCCAATAAAGCCTTTTGATTATAAACAAACCGGAGGCCTTCTTTTACACCATCCCATGTTTTACTGTTAACAGGGTTCCAGCTTACAGGTTTCGGTTTTATATTTTGAAAAAATATAAATGCAATCAATACCAGTGAACATACAGGAATAAAAGCGATAGTAACATTGGTATAGCCCATTAAAAGTCCCGCCACGGCAGGGCCAATCACTGCAGCAATAAGCCACACCATACTATTTACAGAAACAGCTTTTACCAGCGACGCAACCGGAACTAACTGTGCAAGAAAAGAATTAAATGCGGAAGCACTGTAAGCCCTGATAATGCCCGTACAAAAGATGAGTGTATAAATACCCCACTGAATAAATTTAGCTGAAGTATTTTGCAACATCCACGATGAAGTGATAATTAATAACCCAAGCATTAAGAAAAAATAAAGAGCCATACAAATACTGAGTAACCGGTGTTTATTACTTTTGTCAACTTTTACACCCGCTGGCAATGCGAGGGCAAGTGCCGGAATAACTTCTGATAAACCAAGGATACCTAATGAGAGTTTGCTTCCGGTTATTTCATAAAGCCGCCAACCAAGCAAAACTGGTGTCATGCGCAGCCCGGCGATAAATACAATGCGGGCAACGATGAACCAGGTAAATTCTTTATTGATTACCGGGAAGATTTTTTGTTTTATTTCGGTTTCGTCTGTCATGGAAGCGAAATAAAATGCTGACCCGGTTCATATTCTTTATCCAGCGCATCAATGACTGCCTGCAACTGTTTTTCATTGTGTAAAAAATCAGCATTACTTGCATCCACATAAAGTGTTTTTATATTATGCTGCTTAATATAATGCGTATACGTTTCCTGGAGGTTAAAAAGATATTCGTCAGGAATGGACTGCTCGTAAGATCGGTTTCTCTTTTTAATATTCTGCTGCAGTTTACTTACCGGTGCATGCAGGTAAACAACAATATCGGGCTGTATTAATTGCTGGTGAATAATTTCAAACAATCTCTGATACAACCTGAATTCATCTTCCGGTAATGTTACTTTGGCAAACAAAAGACATTTGGTAAATAAATAATCGGAGATGGTAAGATTATTGAATAAATCTTTTTGTTGCAGTAAATCTTTTAATTGCTTATACCGCTCAGCCATGAAAAAAAGCTCAACCGGAAAAGCATATTGTGCCGGGTTCTCATAAAATTTTGCGAGGAAAGGATTGTCTGCAAATTCTTCCAGGATCAATCTTGCATTGTAATGCTTGCTGAGCAGGTGTGCAAGTGTTGTTTTACCGGCACCGATATTTCCTTCTATGGTGATGAAATGATAATTCATTTGTTATTGCAAATGGAAAACTGCAAATTTTAAATTGAAAGAGTGCAAAATAATTGAAATGAGTTTTTAGAAAATGATTTGGCGAAACTTGTGGATAAATCAATTGATTCTCTTTACCTGAAGTGTATCAGAACAATCATTCAACAATTCGCGGATAGATTTTTTTAAAACAGGATGAATGATTCCGGGTGCAATTTCTGACAATGGCAACAAAGCAAACCGCCGGTTCTGCATTTCAGGATGCGGAACTTTGAGAAATGGCATTTCGTGTACTTCATCATTATATAGTAATATATCTATATCAATATTTCTCGGCCCATATTTTTCCTTTCGTATTCTACCCAGCCGTTTTTCTATTTTTAAAATTTTTCGGATAAGCTGCCGTGCATTCAAGGTTGTTGTTATTTCCAATGCCTGATTTAAAAATGCAGCCTGATTGGTATTGCCCCATGCTGCCGTTTCATAAAAAGAAGATGCAGCGGTTATCGTTCCGCAATATTCCGTTAGCAACTCTTTTGCTTGCGAAAGAAATGCTAAACGATTTCCCAAATTGCCGCCGGTAAGTAAATATGCTTTATTCATAAACAACCTGTAAGTACGGCTCAAATATCATTTATTTTTTTCGCTTATAATCTCTGTTGTCTTGTGCATATATTTGTTTTATGGAAAATGGCAATTACAGTCAGCTAAAAGCAATGCTGGCAATTACAAAAGCAAGTTTGATTGCTCAGTTTAAAAGCCCGAGTGCTTTAGTGTTTGGATTTCTATTTCCTTTATTTTTTATTTTGATTTTTGGAAGCGGCGGCGGTGGCGTACCGGGAGTAGCAATTGCATTGAATAAAAATGCCGATACAACCAATACCGTTTATGGGGCATTAAAAATGATACCAAACATTGGTATCCGGGAATATGAAAATACGGAAGCTGGCGAAGCAAAAAAGCAGGATGATTTATTAAAAGGGAGAATTACAGCGATATTGAATATACAGCCGGATAAAACAGATTCTACCAGTAAATATTCAGTTGAAATTTTATCATCGAAAGCGTCACAGGAACGGGTTGGTTTACTGGAAGTGATACTAAAAGGAATGGTGTCAAAAATTGATAAGTTTCTGAATCCAAAATTTGCAACAGTAGCAACTATTAAACAGTTAGTACCAATCGGCGATCGTATTTATAAACGAATCGATTTTATTTTACCAGGGCAATTGGGTTTTTCATTATTAAGTGCAGGATTGTTCGGCATTTCATTTTTGTTTTTCAGTTTACGGGAAACATTGGTTTTGAAAAGGTTTAATGCCACGCCACTTAGCCGTCCATATATAATTATTGGCGAAGCCTTAGCAAGAGTTATTTTTCAATTCATCATTCTGTCAATTATAATCTTTATAGGGAAATATGCATTTGGCTTTACCCTTATACACGGATTTCAAACCTATATTGAGATGATGATCATCTGTTTTATAGGCCTGTTTGTTTTTATGGGTTTTGGTTTTGTTATCAGTGGAGTTTCAAAAAGTATAAATGCCATTCCGGCTATTACAAATGCAATTGGTTTTCCGCAATTCATGTTATCCGGAACTTTTTTCCCTTATGAAGGCTTGCCGAAATTTTTACATCCCATCGCAAAAGCATTACCACTTACACATGTGAATGACGCCTTACGCAAAATTTCTTTTGAAGGGTTGCATCTTGCAGACTGCTGGAAGCAATTAGGTATTCTGGGAATTTGGGGTATTGTGGTTTATGTTATTGCCATAAAAGTTTTCAGGTGGGAGTAGGTGTGGGAATTAGGAATTTGGAATTAGGAATTTGAAATCTCCCTGCCGGTATGCAGTAAGTAATTGGGTTATTCAATCAGTCATTGTTTATGCGTTTTATAAAACTTGGTATTATTAGTATCGTAATGATATTTTTGTTGTTTACAGCAATGTCATTGTTCATTCCTTCACATGTTCGAATTTCACGGGCTGTTAATCTTGCTTCATCAGCAGATAAAGTTATTGCTAATTTGAATGATACAGATAACTGGCGAAACTGGTATCCCGGTTTTGATGAAATGAAAAAATCCGGAACAGAAATTGTTTTTAGGGATAAAAAAGAAAATGAACTTTCGGTTGATTTCAAAAGCCCCGGTAAAAAAATAATTTCTTCCACCTGGCAAACGATACCATTTTCACAATCTGATTCCGTTACCTTACAATGGTATATGCACTTTAAACTTAACTGGTACCCCTGGGAAAAATTTGGAAGCTTGCTTTATGAAAAGTCATATGGGCAACAGATGGAAACAGGTTTGCAAAATATAAAGAACAATCTTCAATAAGTCTAAATATAGGGCTGTTAGTAATTAATTTTAATATTAATTTTTTGCAGGTATTTGCTGATTAGTTTAAACTTGCTTGCGGCTTATTGCTGGTAAAATTATTTTTTCATTTAGTTTTATGCCTATATTCACAAACCAAATTGCAGATTGCTATGTTGAAACAAGAACGACAATCTTTTATTTTAAGAGAAATAAATTTGCATAACAAAGTTCTCTCATCCGATTTGTGTGATCAAATAGAAGTTTCTGAAGACACAATCAGGCGTGACTTAAATGAATTGGCAGACGATGGGAAATTGATAAAAGTACATGGTGGTGCTCTTTCTAAATCATATCATATTTCAAGTAATTCAAATCATGTTTACTCACTGGACGAGAAAAAGACAATTGCAAGCAAAGCATGCCGGTTAATTGAAGATGGTATGTTTGTATTAACAACCGGTGGAACCACAATTATTGAGTTGGCAAAAGCATTACCCATAGAATTGCGGGCGACATTTTTTACAGGAAGTCTGCAGGCAGCAAGAGAATATATACATCATCCCAATATTGAAATTATTTTTATCGGTGACCGAATTTCCAAGAGCTCACAAATAACAGTTGGCGGAGAAGCTATCTCAAGAATAAAACAGATTAAAGCCGATATATGTATTCTGGGTACGAATGCAGTTGACATTGAACACGGCATTACCGACAATGATTGGGAAGTGGTACAAGTGAAAAAAGCAATGATTGAGTCATCAAAAAAAGTGGTGTCCTTAACCATTTCAGAAAAATTAAATTCAGCGCAGCGGTTACAGGTTTGCTGTCTCGATAAAATTGATGTTTTAATAACAGAACTTTTACCGAATGATGAATTACTGAAACCTTATATAGATACTGGAATAAATGTTTTGTAAATAATCATGTATAATAAAAATTTAATTACTCACTTTTAAAAACTGCTATATGAAAAAACTCTACTTGCAGAAATTCAGGAAAACAAAATCAATCCTGTTTACTCTGCTACTGCAAATGTTGGCTTTGGCCGCTTTTTCGCAGGCTCGAATCAGCGGTAAAGTAACAGGTCCGGATGGTACAGCTGTCTCAGGCATCTCTGTTGTTTTACGCAATACAAATTTTGGCGCTTCAACAGATGCTAATGGCACTTACATCATTACTGCAGATGTAAAACCCGGAAATTATTTTCTTGATTTTACAGGCGTTGGTTTTAAATCAAAAGAACAGGCATTGCAAATTGGCAGCGCTGCTAGGTCATTGTTTCTTCCCAAAATTGCTCCGACTTTCTTCGAAGTTTGTGAGAGCTTTTAAAACAATCCTAGAACTTTTGACAGCTCTGAAACAAATCTTGCAGTTCAGAAGTTTAAAAAAATTCTACAAAGCTTTTTTTCCATCCAGCATCAGCTG
>JANLSA010000135.1:0-2476 GCA_031362085.1 Bacteroidota bacterium
CAGGACTCATGGATATTGGTGATGGATTAGGCGTTGTATTTAAAATTGAATCGCATAATCATCCATCTGCTATTGAACCATTTCAAGGAGCGGCTACAGGTGTAGGAGGTATTCACCGTGATATATTTACAATGGGTGCCAGACCGATCGCTTCGTTAAATTCTCTTCGCTTTGGAAATCTTGAAGAAGATAAAACTCAGCATTTATTGGCTGGTGTAGTACATGGTATTGGTCATTATGGAAATTGTTTTGGTGTGCCAATTGTAGGTGGTGAAATTTATTTTGACAAATGTTATCACACCAATCCATTGGTAAATGCAATGAGTGTTGGAATTGTCAAAGCAGGTGAAACCGTTTCAGCAACCGCATTAGGAAAAGGAAATCCGGTAATGTTTGTCGGTAGTGCTACCGGTAAGGATGGAATTGGTGGCGCATCATTTGCTTCGGCAGATATAACCGCAGAAAGTGCACAGGATTTACCTGCTGTACAGGTAGGCGATCCATTTCAGGAAAAAAAATTATTAGAAGCCTGTCTTGAAGTAATTCAAACGGGTGCTGTAGTTGGAATGCAGGATATGGGTGCTGCCGGAATTATTTGCTCGACGGCAGAGATGAGTGCAAAAGGCGAAGTGGGTATGCGAATTGATTTAGATAAAGTACCAACCCGGCAAAAAAATATGAAAGCCTGGGAGTTATTACTTAGCGAAAGCCAGGAAAGAATGTTATTGGTTGCAGAAAAAGGAAGAGAAGATGAAGTACAAAAAGTTTTTCAAAAATGGGATCTCCCTTGTTCCGTTATTGGTGAAGTAACAGATGATGGTTTATTAAATTTTTACATGCATGGTGAATTAGAAGCATCACTTCCTGCTTATGAATTAGTGCTGGGCGGCGGAGCTCCTCAGTATGAAAGACCATACACCGAACCAAAATACTTTGATGAAATAAAAAAATTTAATGCAGATTCAATTGAAGTACCGCAGGATTTAAAAGAAGTGGCTGAAAAAATTATTCAACTTCCTTCCATCGCATCCAAAAGATGGATCTATCATCAATATGATAGTATGGTTGGCACCAATAATGCATCTACCAATGCACCGACTGATGCGGCGGTTGTTTTAATAAAAGGAACTTCAAAAGCATTAGCTTTAACTACAGACTGTAACAGTCATTATGTTTTTGCCGACCCGTATGTTGGAACAATGATAGCCGTAAGCGAAGCTGCAAGAAATATTGTATGCAGTGGTGGTCAGCCATTGGGTGTAACCAACTGTTTAAACTTTGGCAATCCGTATGATCCGGAAGTTTATTATCAATTTGTACAGGCTATAAAAGGTATGGGTGAAGCATGCCGGAAATTTGATACCCCGGTAACCGGTGGTAATGTGAGTTTTTATAATCAAAATCCAGATGGGCCTGTTTATCCAACACCAACAATTGGAATGGTTGGTTTATTAGAGAATATTGAGAATAAAATGACAATGGATTTTAAAGAAACAGGTGATGTAATTTATTTGATAGGTAAAAACAGTATCGATATTAATTCATCACAATATGTAAACAAAATCTGCGGAGTTGAATTTTCGCCAGCACCTTATTTTAATCTGGATGAAGAATTTGAATTGCAAAATAAAATTGCTGAACTGATTTCGCAGGGTGTAATTGAATCGGCACATGACATCAGTGAAGGCGGTTTGTTTATTACGCTTTGCGAAAGTGGTTTTAATAATGAATTGGGATTTGCCATCGAAACAAAAGAAGGTTTACGAAAAGATGCTCAGCTTTTTGGGGAAGCACAATCCCGTGTAGTTGTATGTGTAAATCCTTCTTCGATTGAAAAATTTGAAAAAATTGTAACTGATTTTCCGCATGAAAGATTAGGATTGGTAACCAGCGGTGAAATGCTGATTGATGAAGATTTCTGGGGAACCATTGACTGGTGGAAAGAGGAATATGATTCGGCGATTGAAAAATATTTAAATAAAGAAGAGGCTGGCGCAGCTTTAATTTCAATTTAATGAATAAAGATTCAGTTATACTAATTACAGGAACAGCCGGTTTCATCGGCAGCTATCTCGTTGGGTATTTAAATCAAAATGGATTTAATAACCTTATCATCGTTGACGAATTTACAGATGAAGAAAAAAAGTCAAACTACGAATCGAAAAAAATGATTTCAATAATTGAACGGGCAGAATTATTTGACTGGCTAAGAGAAAACAAGCCAGAAATTAATTTTGTTTTTCACCTGGGCGCCAGAACCGATACGACCGAGTTTGATTATTCCATTCACGAAAAATTGAACCTGGAATATTCAAAACAAATCTGGAACTATTGCACCGATAAAAAAATTCCACTTGTCTATGCATCATCTGCAGCTACCTATGGCAGCGGCGAGTTGGGCTATAAAGATGACCATACTATTGTTGAAAAATTAATCCCGTTAAATCCATATGGTGTTTCAAAAAATGAATTTGAT
>JANLSA010000183.1:0-11511 GCA_031362085.1 Bacteroidota bacterium
GTTTATTATTTAAAAAAGGACAGCGTTAATTCAGTGGTAAGACTGGAAAAAAATGTTTCAAAAATGGAAAGCAAAACCAAAATGGGTGGATTAGGCGGATCTGAAAGTGGCTATAATATGGATGGAGAAAAATCAACGGTGCGGTTAATATCCGGAACAAACTTGTCCTTTATTATTTCCACGGGAGCCTCTTCTAGCAAGGCTTTATCTCCGCAGGATTCAATGATGAAGGCCAATGGCATGGATCCTTCTATGATGTCGGGGATGCCAGGAGGAATGAATGATCCAGCAAGTACAATTACCTTATACAAAACCGAAAGTGAAAAAGGGAAAAGAAAAATATTGATGCAAAAAAATGCAGGGGCCATGCCATTTGCCAGCAAAAAAACAAAATCAAGCGAGAAATACACGTTCAGCGTTAAAAAAATAAAAGAAGGATACTGGGAACTGGTCATTGATAAAACACTTCCAAAGGGAGAATATGCTTTTAGTAAAATGGATATGACGACCATGAGTTCGGGCATGTCATTTTTATTATTTGCTTTTGGGGTAGACTAAAGAACGCTTTTGGAAAGTTTTAACTTCTATTCAAAAGTTACTCTTGTGGATTTTCGTTGGTTAAGCATTTCCACTTTGCTTAACCTTTTTTATGCGTAAACCCCGAAGCTTGCTGTTACTCTTTATATTCATTCTATCCATTTCTTGGTTTACCTCATCTGGCATCTGGAAAAGAACTAAAGCAATAAACTTTGAAAGCCCATCAAAAAAATATGCCATATCAAATATGTTATTGAATTCGCTTAAACAAAAAGCAACGGAAGCGAGAACATTTATCCATTCAAAAAATTACAATGACCAGGTCTGCTTAATGATTGATATGAGTTTACCCTCTGGTCAAAAGAGGTTTTTTGTTTATGATTTGAAAAAAGACTCTATAAAAAATGCAGGCGTGGTAACACACGGCCGCTGCAACCAGCAATGGCTGGAAGGGCGGAAATATTCCAATGAACCCGGCTGTGGATGCAGTTCATTAGGTAAGTATAAAATTGGTTATTCATACAAAGGGAAGTTTGGTCTTGCATACAAGCTTTATGGATTAGATAAAACAAACAACAATGCTTTCAATCGCTATGTTGTACTGCATGCACATGAATGTGTTCCGGAAACAGAAGTGAAAGATGATATTTGCCAGAGTGATGGATGCCCTACTGTTTCACCGGGATATTTGCAGCAACTAAAACCTATTATCGATAAATCATCCAAACCAGTTTTACTCTGGATATTTGAATAAAAAATTATGCCATCCCAAAAAAAACTGGAATGGCATAATTAATTGAAATACGATTTGACCTTTATTGTCCCGGCTCTGTTGGTTTCGCTTTAAAAGTTTTTACCTGTTGTGCATCCATCGTAATGGATATAGCGCCAAGTGCTTTACTTACCGGGCAATTTGCTTTTGCCTCCTCAGCATATTGCGGGAAATTTTTTGCTTTTAGCTTAGGCACCTTCGCTTTTACTTCCAGATGACTGCTGGCAATTGTGCCCTCTGCTAAGGTAACAGTACAAATAGTTTCAATACGGCTGGGTGTAAAACCCGCAGCACCTAATACAAAACTCAGTTTCATAGAAAAACAACCGGCATGTGCAGCTGCTATCAGTTCTTCAGGGTTTGTAAAGCTTCCATCTTCAAACCGGCTACGGTAGTCGTATGCTTTATTTTTAATAACTCCCGATTGTGTAAGCAGTTTACCGCTTCCTTCTTTACCGGTGCCTTTCCAGTTGGCTGTTGCTGATCTTTTCATAATTTAAATTTTAGTATTTATTAAAGTTGGATTTGTTCTTCAAGTTCAGCTAACCTGTTTTCAGGTTCGTTGTATTCGATTATAAAATTATTTTTCCCTTCGCCGGTTATTATTTTTAAAAATTTCTGTTGAATAAGTTCAAGCAAGGAAAGAAAAAGAAAAATTGCATGAACCCGGTTTTCACATTCCTGAAATATTTTTTCAAACGAAACAGTCTTATGCTGCTGCGCCAATGAAAGCATATTATCGCGGCTTTCTTCCATGGTGTAGTTGTATTGCACCACGGTATGAACCGGCTTATTGCTACGGTCAGCATATTTCTGCATCACTCTTTCAAAAGCTTTCATCAAACGGAAGAGGGTGATGGTATGTATTTCTGTTCCTTCGCCTGCTTCTTCACCTATGCCCGCCAGTTCTTTTTGAATATTTCCTCTTCGTATCATCAACATTCTCGTAGCTTCCATTTCCGCCATCTGTGCCGATACTTCTTTAAATCTTTTGTACTCTAGTATTTTATTTACCAATTCTTGCCGGGGATCTATTTCATTGCCCAGTGCATCCAACTCTTTTCGCGGCAACAGCATCTTTGCTTTTATCCGCATCAGGGTGGATATAAAAAGTATGAACTCACTCGACAGTTCAATATTCACAGACTCCTGCAGATGAATATAATCCAGAAAATCATTCGTAATGTTTGTGATGGGTATGTTATAAATATCCAGTTCGTCCCGTTCTATAAAAAATAGGAGCAGATCAAAAGGACCTTCAAACTGCGGCAATTTTATCTGATATGCTGTATTATTCACTAAAAAAATTGTTGCTTGTTGAAAAAAAATTATCGGGTTTGCCAATCCAAACCCTAAAAAGGACACTTCAATTGAGTCCTACCCAACAAAACTAAGGGAAATTTATTTTTTTTGCCGTGTAATTAACAAACATACCTGACGGGGTTATTCACAAAGTTTATCTCTGATTTTATTAAAAATAAAAAAGGCCGGCTTCATTGAAACCGGCTTGGTAAAATTAAAGTTGATTTATTTTTTTAAGGAATCTCTGATTTCACGAAGAAGAGTAATATCCTCTGGAGGTGCAGCTGGAGCCGCTTCTTCTTTCTTTTTCATACTGTTCAAAGTTTTAATAACCATAAACATTACAAAAGCAACGATAATAAAATTAATGATAGCTGTAACAAAATCACCCCATTTAAGAAAAACAGCTTCTGAGGTTACTTTGCCGGATGCATCAGTTACTGCGGCTTTAAGCTCAAGCATATTTTTGCTTAAATCTGCTCCACCTATTAATCCGATTAAAGGGGAAACGATACCTTCAGTAAAAGAGGTAACCACTTTACCAAATGCGCCACCCATAACAAATGCAACAGCAATGTCTACTAAATTGCCCTTCATTGCAAATTCTTTAAATTCTTTTAACATACCCATAGTTGTAAGTTTTAGTGTGATAAAAATTTCAATAAAACAAAAATAAAAGTTTTCAATTTCAATAAATAAAAATTCGACAGAAGCCCCTTTTTATTCCATAAGAGCTTTATTTTTTCAGACCAGGGTAACTCATGTCCAAACTTTTTAACAGATCAAATAACTGCGAAGCAATAATATATTCTTTATACCAATTCTGATCAGCTGGTACGATTGTCCAGGGAATATTATTACAATTTTCAAAACAATCTTCATATACAGCCATATATTCATCCCATAATTTTGCTTCGTCCAGGTCTTTCTCATTATACTTCCACATTTTAGAGGGTTCTTGTAGTCTTTCCTTCAGCCGTTCCTGTTGTTCTTCAGGAGAAATATGCAAATAATATTTCAGAATATGCGTATGATTATGTTCCTGTAATAAGAATTCAAAATCGTTGATAGCTTTCATTCTTTTCTCAGCTGTTTTATCGTCGCACCATTTATGTACACGGGTCACTAATATATCTTCGTAATGACTGCGGTTAAAAATTTGTATCATCCCTTTTCCCGGAGAAGCAGCATGTATGCGCCAGAGAAAATCATGCGCCAATTCTTCTTCTGTTGGTGCCTTATATGATTTTACGGTTACTCCCTGAGGATTCAGTTCGCCGAAAATATTTCTGATAACGCCATCCTTTCCACTACCATCCATTCCCTGTATCACCACCAATACAGAGTGTTTGTGCTCTGCATACAATAAGTTTTGCAGTTCATCCATTTCAATCAGTATCTTTTTAAGCTTTTCCTTTATCTCCTTCTTATCAATGTCTTCCGGAGCACGGGTACTGAGTTCACTAAGTTTTATTTTTCCCATAAACGAAAATTTTATGACTCACAATTTATATAAAAAAGGGGTATTCTGTTTTTGTTTTTGCACCTTTGCCGCTTACTTCAATTAACCTCCAAAAAATATGAGTAATAAATTAATAAACTGGATCATTTTCGTTATTCTTTGTTTTATCTGGGGGAGCTCTTTTATACTAATGAAATATAGTAAAGATGCATTAAGTGCATCTCAAATAGCAGCCCTCCGCATTTTTGCTGCAGGTATAGTTTTTATTATTCCAGCTGTTATTTATTTAAAGGAATTAACTTCTAAGCAAATTCTTTATGCAATCACAGCGGGTGCTGTCGGAAATCTTATTCCTGCATTTCTATTTGCTATTGCAATTGTAAAAAACATTGATAGTTCGCTGGCAGCTATTTTCAATTCACTTACTCCCATATTTGTGGCTGTAATTGGCATCCTTTTTTTTAAGGATAAAATAAAAGCCAATAAAATGCTGGGTGTGTTGATTGGTTTTGCCGGTTTATGCTTATTGGTATTAACGCAACAAAAAGTAAGCTTTGAAAATTTTGCATACTCTCTCCTCATTGTACTTGCTACCGTTCTTTATGGATTAAATGTAAATATTGTAAGTCATAACCTTAAAAATGTAAATCCACTACATTCAGCAACAATTTCTTTAGGTTTTATGACTATTCCATCTGCAATTATTTTATGGCAGCAGCATTTTTTTGAGTTGGACTTTGGCGTATCTGAAATAAAAAATGCTGTTATTGCATCTGCATTACTTGGTATTGTTGGCAGCGCAATTGCTACAGCCCTTTTTTATATATTAGTAAAAAGAGCAGGCGGTTTATTTGCTTCATTAGTTACGTATGGCATTCCTTTCGTTGCCATTATTTGGGGTATGGCAGATGGAGAAATAATAAATTGGGTTGAGTTTCTTTGTCTTGGAATAATCTTGTTGGGTGTATATCTAGCCAACCGGTCTGAGAAAAAAGAAGCAATTAGTTTATTGAAAGATTTGGAGAAATAACCCATTTATTAAAGCATAAATGAATTAAAAAACAAAACAGTCTTTTGTTTTTTATATCCCTTATTTCTAAACAGCCATTATCTCTTTTTCTTTTACACTTAAATGTTTCTCCACAGCAGCGGTAAATTTATCGGTAGAGGCCTGAACATCTGCTTCTGCATCTTTGGCTGCATCTTCACTCAATCCGGTTTTCTGCAATTTTTTTATATGTTCAATTGCATCGCGACGGATATTACGGATAGCTATTCTGCAATGCTCTCCTTCGCCGTGACATCGCTTTACTAATTCTTTTCTGCGTTCTTCCGTAAGTGGGGGTAAAAAAAGACGGATGATATTTCCATCGTTCTGAGGAGTGATCCCGATGTTAGCTTGCATAATTGCTTTTTCGATTGGCTGCAGCATATTTTTTTCCCAGGGTTGAATACTTAGTGTTCTTGCATCCATTACACTCACATTCCCTATTTGATTTATAGGTGTGGGATTACCATAATAATCCACCATGATTCCATCCACCATTTGCGGATAAGCCTTACCAGCTCTTACTTTTACAAGCTCGGCTTCTAAATGTGCAATTGCTTTTTGCATATGGTCCGCAGCATTCGTCTTAATTGAGGAAATATCTTCTGACATAGGTTTTTATTTTTTAGTATCCCGACTCGCTATGGCAAATCTAACAAAACTGCTTGTATGAAAAAAAAATGCCGGAAGATATTCTATCGTCCGGCACTTAATTATTTAATAAATTTTATTATTTGGCTGTTGCCGTTTCTTTAGTAAGGGTAACAACTTTGGTAGTTGTTTTCAATTCTGCTTTTCCATTTATACTTTTTGCCACCACCAATCTGCGTTTTGGTTTACTGTAATACAAAATTCCAAGTCCTAAAAAGGCGATTGAAACCATGGTAAGCATAAGCAAGGTGGTACCTAATCCCTTTGCAAGTAATGAAAAAAGAATAAATGCAATATTAACAGATGCTAAAATAAGGGTAACAGCAGTATGGCTAAGACCCCGATCTAACAGTAAATGATGTACATGATTACGATCGGGTGTAAATGGCGATTGTCCATTAAATATCCGTACACTAAAAACCCGAAGCGTATCAAGCAACGGCACAATTAATATTGCAAAGCCAACTGCAACAGCACTCTGTATTGGAATGGATACATCCTGAGAATCGGCAAGTGAAATAAATTTTATAACCATGATTGAGCTGATAAGCCCAACCATTAATGACCCACTATCTCCCATAAAAATTTTAGCGGGGCTATGATTAAAAATTAAAAAAGCGATAAGGCTTCCGGCTAAAGCAAAAGCCATGAGAGCATATGCCTCCTG
Source organism: Bacteroidota bacterium (assembly GCA_031362085.1). GTDB lineage: Bacteria > Bacteroidota > Bacteroidia > Chitinophagales > Chitinophagaceae > VBAR01. The sequence continues at coordinate 6,440 of JANLSA010000183.1, forward strand.
ACCAATCGCAAAAAAGTACGTACCAAAGGCAAGCATAGTTAATGTACCCAAAGTGCCGGCTAACCCATCCACGCCATCGATGAGATTAAATGAATTTATGACTACAATTACAGTTAAATATGATAATGCCAGGCTGAAGGCTTCGGGTAAGGTTTCAAAACCGAAAAGACCGTGCATACTATCAAGCCTGATACCACCTAAATGGATAAGGATTGATGCTGCTATCATTTGACCGATAAATTTTTTAGTGGCTGAAAGTACCATGAGGTCATCTTTTAACCCCAAAAAGAAAATAACAATTGCTGCTGCGAAAAAATATTGGAATTCGGGATTGATATAACCCTGAATAGATAAAAGGCTGGCTAATAAAAATCCACCAAAAATGCCAACGCCACCTAACGATGCAACAGGTAATGTGTGAATTTTTCTTTCGTCTGGTACATCGAATAGCTTTTTTTGTTCTGCTATCTGAAGTACAACGGGAATCGCCAAAAATGAGATAATAAACGAAACGGATGCGGTTAATAAAATATCAAGCATGAAGCAGAATTTTCAGGTTTGGCAAAAATAGGCTTTACTTTCTAAAAGATTGTAGTTAGCCCCATTAATAATTTGTAAACTGACTGGTTTGGTTCGTAACAGGATTTTTTAAATTGAATTTGTGGATAGTTTGATTCAGACGAATGGATTTCAAATAAGAAAAGATTGCATTTTTGCAACTTCTTAATTGCGGAGTGTTTGAACCGCCAAATTACTAAAAGTTTAATGAAATCAAAATTTATGGGCGATTTAAAAAGTATTACATCTCAAATAAGAAGAGATATTGTTAGAATGGTTCATGGCGTATCAAGTGGTCACCCGGGTGGATCCTTAGGCTGTACAGATTTTTTTACTGCATTATTTTTTAAAGTAATGAAGCATAACCCCGCATTTAATATGAATGCGACCAATGAAGACGTATTTATACTATCAAATGGGCATATCTCTCCTGTTTATTATTCTACACTTGCACGGTCTGGCTACTTTGATATAAAAGAACTGGCGACTTTCAGAAAATTAAATACCCGGCTTCAGGGACATCCTGCAACACATGAACATTTGCCGGGTGTAAGAATTGCAAGCGGATCATTAGGTCAGGGAATGAGTGTAGCAATCGGTGCGGCTCTTACAAAAAAGTTAAATGGAGAATCCAATATAGTCTTTTCATTACATGGTGATGGTGAACTGGACGAAGGACAAAACTGGGAGGCCATTTTATTTGCTGCGCATAATAAAGTGGATAATCTCATCTCTACTATTGATTGGAATGGACAGCAGATAGATGGTCCAACAAAAAAAGTAATGAACCTTGGCAATCTTGAAGCTAAATTCAAAGCATTTGATTGGGAAGTGATTCATCTTGAAAATGGAAATGATGTGGATGAAGTGGTATCAACGCTGGAACATGCAAAAACATTTGTAGGAAAAGGTAAACCCATTGTAATACTGATGAATACTGTGATGGGTAAAGGAGTTGATTTTATGGAAGGTAGTCATGAATGGCATGGTATAGCACCAAATGATGAGCAATTGGCAAAGGCTTTGTCACAAAATGCAGAAACGTTAGGAGACTATTAGTCCCTGTCCCCTAAAGCGGTATCATTCGCTGCGCAAAGAAAGTTCCTGTGCTGCTGCTTTTCTTGCCGGAAACCAGGATGCTATAACTGAAATAAAAAAAACGGTACTTCCTACTAAAACAAAATCCATCCACCTGAGTTTTACGGGAAAATAATCTAAAAGAAATGAGCCACCATTTAGTGGCACGAGCTTGAATTTTACTTGTAGAAAGATGATGAATAATGCAAGCAACATACCGGCAACACAACCAATAAATGCAAGTAAGACACCCTCACTTAAAAAAATTTTTTGAATAAATATTTTTCCAGCACCCATTGCATGCAATACTTTAATGTCCTTTTGTTTTTCTAATGCAAGCATAGTTAAAGCTCCAATCATATTGAATGCCGCAACAATGAGGATTAAACAAAGCACCCCGTAAATAGCCCATCGTTCCAGGTTCATTACTGAATACAAGCTTTTGTTTTGCTCGTATTTATCACGAACAGAATAATTATTACTCAACAGTTTTTCCAGACTTGTTTTTACTTTTTTAGTTTGCGATTCGTCATTTAATGCTATTTCCACACCATTATATTCATCCGCTTTCATCTTTAAAACCGATTTCAAAAAATCAAGATTGGTAATTGCATACTTGTTATCAAAATCCTGTTGAATTTCAAAAGCTGCTGAAGTATTAATATCGCTGCTGCTGATATCGTTCAATAAATCGATCTGCTCTGAAATTCCCTTTCGCGGCAAATAAACAGTTAGTGGTTGAATATTTCTGTCAGCCAACACATTTAAGGAACTTTCAATGCCTGTACCCAAAATAATCCGTGGAGTATCTAAAGTCCCGATATCATAATTGCCTGCAACAATATGCTGTGCCACACCCGATACATACTGATAATTTTCATCAACACCTTTCAGCACCACCATGTTTTGATACTCTTTGTAACTGTCATTTTTTTTCAACAGTGCCTTTTCTTCAGCTACTAAAGAAAAGTTTTTTATCCCTTCAATTGATTTTATTTGCTGTAATTGTTGCGGTGTAAGTGTTAAGGTTTTTCCAGTAGTCGGAAAAATTTTCAAATCAGTATAAAAAGAAGAATAAAGCTCCTTTACCAACCCTTCAAAACCATTAAAGACACTCAATACGGTTATTAGCGCTGCCGTACCAATTACAATAGCAGCGATACTTATCCAGGCAATAACATTTATTGCATTGGTTGATTTTTTAGATTTGAAATAACGGCGTGCAAATAAGAGTGAGAGATTCAAAAAAAATTATTTGTTTATAATTAATGAGCTAATTATTTCTGTTATGTCCAATTTTAATCACCCTTCTTTTCTGTACTTATTTTTTTAAACAACTCTTCCATCTTGAAAACATTTTCAAGAGATTCATCAATAAAAAATTTAAGCACAGGCATCCGGCGCAATTGCTGTTTTACTCTTGCCGTCAATTCCCGTTTTATTTCCCAACTTTTATCTTCTATCTTTTTTAATGCTGCCTGACTGTCTTTTACCTGGTACAAACTAAGATAAACTCTTGCTTCCAATAAATCGGGTGTAACTTTTACATCGGCAATAGAAACCATCCCCCCATCAAGCATATTTAGCCCCATCCGCTGAAATATTTCATTCATTTCTTTCTGCAATACGCTGCCTACCTGCTTCTGACGTTTTCCTTCTTCCATATTTTAAATTCTTCTTTTAAACGATTCGTGTTATCCCATTTACCCGTATAGGGTTTTGAGCTATGATTGCCCGCCTCCGCTAATTCATCACCCAAAGTTTTAACACTGGATGAAGCTATGGACGGACGGCGTAAAAGTAGTTACTTTGTCGTTTTCATAAGCATTCAATTTTTCAATGAAGCAATATTCACGGATTTTTCAGTACCTGGGCGATTCTAAAGGAAAAATTTTTCTCTATTTTCTATTTACATTTCTCAGTATCGTTTTTTCGATTGTATCCATCGGTATGCTGATGCCATTTCTTGAATTAATTTTTACCAATCCAAGACCTGAATGTGCAGACTGCAGTACAATAAGTAAAGCAAGTGGAAGTGGTATTGTTAAATATATTAAAGATTATGTACAGAGTTCTGTAAGCGGGGGTAAAAAAACAGAAACACTGGGACTCGTTTGCCTGTTGATGATTTTATTTATTTTGTTTAAAAACCTTTTTCTTTATTTATCCTACTACATTCTGAGCCCATTAAAAAATAAAGTGGTAAACCAGTTGCGTGAAGACTTGTATGATAAAGTTTTAAAACTTCCCATCGGTTTTTTTAATGAAAAAAGAAAAGGCGATCTGATGAGCCGCATGACCAATGATGTGGCAGAAGTAGAAAGTTCTGTTGTTGGTGCATTAGAAGGTTTTATAAAAGACCCGCTGACTATAATTGTAACATTGATTGTTTTGTTTTTAATAAGTCCGCAGCTCACCTTATTTCTTTTGTTAATGATCCCGGTTTTGGGACTGGTAATTGGCGGCATTACAAAATCATTGAAAAAACATTCGCAGGATGTAGCTATAAAATATGGTGAAACGCTTTCTACATTGGAAGAAACACTCGGCGGGTTAAGGGTAATTAAGGCATTTAACATTGAAAAATTGCTACGGGGAAAATTTTTTAAGAACAATGAAGATTTATTGAATTCTAAAAACAGTATCAGTTACCGCAGAGACCTTGCGTCACCCTTATCGGAAGTAATGGGAGTATCTCTTTTCACGATTGTACTTTATTATGGTGGAAGGTTGGTCTTGAACAATCAGCTTCTCGAAGCATCCGTTTTTATAGGTTATCTCGGAATTTTTTATAACCTGATCAATCCGGCAAAAGCATTGTCTACTTCATTTAGTAATTTAAGAAAAGGAACTGCTGCTATTAACCGGATTGAAGAAATCTTAAATACACCCGTAACTGTTGATGATAATATCAACGGGATGCAATTAAAAAGTTTTGAAAAAAATATTGAATTCAAAAATGTAGGTTTCGCTTATGAAGATGCGGTGATATTAGAGAAAATAAATCTTGTTGTAGAAAAAGGAAAAACGGTAGCGTTGGTTGGTTCAAGCGGTGCTGGTAAATCTACATTAGCTGATCTTGTTCCAAGGTTTCATGATGTAACAAGTGGGGAAGTAATGATTGATGGAAAAAATATTAAAGATTATGCCTTGCAATCTGTCCGTAGCCAGTTAAGCATTGTAACTCAGGAACCCATTTTATTTAATGACACCATTGCTAATAATATTAAGCTAGGTAAACCGGATGCCACAGAAGAAGAAATATTGAATGCAGCCAAAGTTGCCAATGCCCATCTATTTATTATTAATAAAGAAAACGGATACGATACCAATATCGGCGACCGGGGTAATAAACTGAGTGGTGGAGAAAGACAGCGTATAACGATTGCAAGAGCCGTTTTAAAAAATCCCCCCATATTAATTTTGGATGAAGCCAC
>JANLSA010000177.1:0-8213 GCA_031362085.1 Bacteroidota bacterium
CCTGCTCTTGCATTTGGAACGATACCTGCATAAATCAATGAAGACTTTCCATCGCCGGATGCACCGGTCAACATTAAGAATTTATTTTTTTGGAGTTGTTCCGTAGCCTGGTCTATATCTTCTTCCCTCCCTTTGAAATAAAGCGATTCTTCTTCAGTAAAGGATCTTAACCCTGTATAAGGACAAATTTGATCTTCTTCGAACATGTTGGTGGCTTACTCTTTTTTAATTTAATTTACTATACTCTTTTTTTACTTCCATGGGAATGGTTTCTTTTGGTACTATTGAAGATGTAACACGAGGCGCCCTGAAATTGCGTGCCAGGTTACTTTGGGGATCACTTTCACCAACCAAAAACATTGGTGTAGGAGATGAAGCACCGCCGACTTGTTTCCAGATCTGTTTGATAAAAGGCAGTGCCCAATCTGCTGCATATTTAAAATACACTACGGCCAATTTACTTTTTGGAATTTGTTGTGATGACATTTCCCGGTACGAATCTTCTCCTTCCGGAAGAATATTCAGTGTCTCAACTGGAAACTCAAGACTCAATTCATCAACAATAATCATGGCTTCCTGTTCATCCTGCTGATTAAATATAAAATAGATATCCGTGTCTTTGGAATCGTAAACCTTTGCATCCTGTTTCATCATGACCACCCGCATATCATCTACTAGTTGCATAGGCCCCTGGCTGTTGGAGAACATCATGTTCCGTGTAATATTATTACGGATATACTTAATAAAATTCTGTTGAGCAGGTTTTACTAAACTATCGCTATTCGGAGAAAGCCAAACAAATACATTAAAGTCAGATCCTGTTGCACCAATTTTATTTTTTGCTTCCATAAACTGGTGTTGCGGAAAAGATATTTCTTCATCTGATTCGAAACGCCTTCCAAATTCACCACTCAGCATATGCAATGAGCAGACACATCTTTTCATTTCCTCTGCCGTTTTTTGTTTGAAAGTTTCATCATCAGCAGGGCAGTCAACAGTAGGAAGAACATTAAAGCCTGCCTTCTGAAGAATGATAGCCATCTCTTCACGACTTTCTTTTAGGTCATTGGAAGTCCATGCCAGATATATATTTGGCCGCTGTCTGTCTATTATTGCAACTTTTATTGCAGATGAAATAGAAGTTGCCATTACGTTGGGCACAATCTGACGGGCTGTGGGATGATAGACAGGTGCTTCAACTGAACTTCCTTTTTGATTCAATTTTATTCCGGAAATAATTTCTTTAATGGCATTTGCAAGCTTATTGATCTGGTTGCGGTACATAGGCCGCAAAGTGGTAACTTGTTTATCATCATCAACAGGACGTAAAGGACGGTTGACACCTTCCTCCCGATAAATAAAATCGATTGATCGTAATCCTCCTGAAAGTTCAGTTTCCAGTAATTTGACATCATCGTTATCAATATCATGAATCTTCACAGGTATTACCCTTGAAGCTGTATTACCATTGTTCAGTTTAATATTGCTGCCAATGCTATCATTTTTTATTTCATTCTGAAATATCCTGAATTCATTCTTCCATACAGGAGAATTGATATCGCAATAGGTTTGAGAGATAACCGGAATAAATATAAGTGATTTGATTTTTGATTCCGAAGATCCGTCATCCCCTTTGTCTTCAGGATTTTTGTCAAAGAAAATTGTCAGCTTGTCTTTAAGTGTAGCACTTAATTCCTGATTGAGTTTTTCTACAAATTCAGAAACCCATCCATCGTATTTGTTATCATTATACCTATAGCTGATATGAATATCGTAATCATAATCCGGAATAATGGATGAGTTAGTCAATCTCTGGCTCTTTACTTCATCTGGTTCTTTTCCAACGGAAAATATTTTGTAAACCCGGATTGGGTCTTTTACATTTTTCAGATTTTCAACTCTGACAAATTCTGATCGGATATCGTTTTTATTTGAGAGATCTCTTTGAACGGATTCAGAAACAAAAATTCCCGCCGGAGGAGCTAAAACCTGGAGGCGGGAAGCAATATTTACAGCATCGCCAAAAATATCGTCATTTTCAAAAACAACTTCGCCCTGGTGAATTCCGATGCGTAATTGAAAAGCTTTGGAATGAAAACAAGCTTCCTGAATTTTAATGGCAGCATATACTGCACTGCTTACTAAGGGAAAACTCGCCAACACACCATCTCCCAGTTCTTTGATCCAACGGCCCCCAAATTCTTCAATGATTGGTTTCTGTATTTCCCTGTTTTTTCTTAAAAGTTCAAATGCTTTTTGTTCGTTATTTCCCATCATTGCTGTATAACCGACAATATCGGTAAACATGATGGCGGCGAGTTGGCGTGATTGGGACATGAGGGAAATTAGGGAAAAATATTCAATTCGATGGTAAATTTTATTTATAAATAATCATAGTAAATTGTTCAAAAATATATAATCTCATATTTCAATATTGATTATAATAAGAGTTTAAAGCTGAAAAAAATCAGACAGTAATTCAGTAAAAAAATTATACAAAGGGATAATAGTAGTTTGATTTATGATAGTAGCTCAAATAAAGACCGGATTTTTCTTTTTATAAATTACAGTTTACTTTCCGATACAGAACTTACTGAAAATATAATCTAACTGATCGTCGTTTGTTATCTCCCCGGTTATTTCACCCAAATAATAAAGGCATCTGCGAATATCTAACGACAATAAATCACCCGGCAATTTATTATCCAACCCGGTTTTAATATCATTCAGTGATTTACTTACTTCCTTAAGTGCATGATAATGCCTTGCATTGGTAACAATTGTATTTTCGGCACTCAGGTTGCCTGCCAAAACAAAGTCTGTCATTTTTTCTTTTAATACTTCAGTATGTTGGTTCTTTTTTGCTGAAATAAAAACAATATTATTTATGGAAGCATATTTTTCTCTTGCAATATCCTCAGATGCCAAATCTGTTTTATTTGCCACAAGCAAAAAATTTATTTCTGCTTTCTGAAAATCTGTAATCTGCTTTTTTAAGTCTCCTGTAGATTCTGAAATAGAATCAAAAATGTATAGTACAATATCAGCCGTCTTTATTTTTTCCAAACTTCTCTCCACTCCTATTTTTTCTATACTATCAGTAGTATGATGCCGGATGCCTGCGGTATCTATCAATCGGAAAAGGATACCATCGATATTTATTATTTCTTCTATTGTATCTCTCGTGGTTCCTGCTATTTCGCTTACGATAGCACGGTTCTCGTTCAATAATGTATTGAGCAAAGTTGATTTACCTGCATTGGGTTTACCTACTATTGCAACCGATACACCATTCTTAATTACATTACCCAATTTAAAAGAGTTGACAAGCTTATTTGTTAAATTGGTTAATAGGTTGATTAATTCATAAAATTTAGTACGGTCGGCAAACTCTACATCTTCCTGGCTAAAATCCAATTCCAATTCTATCAATGCTGAAAATGTTATTAACTGATCTCTTAATATTTTCAATTCATCAGAAAACCCGCCACGAATATTATGCAATGCTGTTTTATGAGATGCAGCCGTGTTAGACGCAATCAGATCTGCCACGGCTTCTGCCTGAGTAAGATCCATTTTACCTTTAAGAAATGCTCTTTGCGTAAACTCACCGGGTTTTGCTAATCTTGATCCATATTTAATACAGGCTTCTATAATTTGCTGCTGTATAAATGGCGAACCATGTGCACTTATTTCCACAACATCTTCGCCAGTATATGATTTGGGGCCTTTGAATAAGGAAACGACTACTTCATCTAATATTTTTTTTTCATCTTTTAAAAAACCAACATGTAAGGTATGTGAGAGTTGAATTGACAAATCTTTTGAGGTAAATAGTTGATTGATTATTTGAAAAGATTTTGTACCACTTAACCTGATTACACCAATGGCACCCACACCCGGCGGAGTGGCCAGCGCAACAATTGTATCATCCCAGCCTGTGAGTTTATTCATATCGTCAAAGTTAGACGGATTAAAGAGGCCATGAAATAAAAAATCCCTCCAGTAATTACCAAAGGGATTTAATTATTTATCATTTTTTAAAATTATTCGTCTGCTACAATGAAAGTAATCGGTTGTGTATGATAAGAATTCACAGGTCTGCCATTCTGGTTACCGGGTTTCCATGCTGGCCCGCTTTTAATAGCTTTGATTGCTTCTTCTTCTATACCATAACCATGATTTGACAAGGCAGTTACATTACTGATATTTCCTTGCTTGTCCACAATAAATTTCACCTGAACAGTATAAGTTCCAACCGGGGCTCCATTATCCGATGCTACAGCTGCATTCAATTTTTTCTCCAGATATTTTTTCCATGCAGCAAAACCACCGGGAAATGAAGCTTCAATTTCTACTTTTTCAAAAATATGACTATCATCTTCTTCTTTCTTTTCCTCCACTACCTGTTTGCCTTCATCAATATTTACAACTGTGGGTGCTTCATCTTTTACTCCTTCCTGATTTTGAACATCAATTTTTACGTCTTTTAATTCTTCCTGTTCCGGTGGCTTTTCTTCTTCTTTAACTTCTTCATCTTTTTTAATTACAGGAGGGGTAAACTGTTTCATTTCCACTTTAGGCTCGGGTGGTGGCGGTGGTGGTGGCGGCGGCTCTACTTTCTTTTCTTCCTCCTGCTTGATATCAGCAAGATTTATTTCCGTCTTTTTAATTTTTTGACTACTTGAACTGATTTTCGTTGCAAGAAAAGAAGCTAACAAAGTAAGTAAAGCAACAGCCGCTGTTATAATCAGTGCTTTGGTAATTCGTTTGTTATAGGTTTTACGAAGTTCGTAAGCCCCATAGTCCTTATTCCTGCCTTCAAAAATCAGATCAAGAATATCGGATGACAGAATTTTATTGACTTCCATTTTTAAAAGTTTTAAATGAGATGCGGATTATTGCATCATTCCACAAAAAATTATTTTATACCCGAAGTTTCCTCGGTTTTCTTAATCAACTCATTTTCCACAGAAGCTATTTTGACTAATGCATATGTAAATACTCTGCAAATAGACATTTCATCAAGAATATCAACTGTGTTTTTGTATGTTGCTTCTGAATTGGGCTTTATCACAACTACCAGATCTTTTTGTTCACAAGATTCCTGGGCATCAGATAGAAATTTACCTTCAATATTATTCTTTTTCCAAAGATTTAATTTATCGTTTTCGCAATCTACATTTCTTACATACCTGGAAATTACATCAGCTTTCTTTTTTAAGATAATTTCCCGTATTTGCTTGAATGTAGTAACCTTGAAATTATTTTCTGTTGCATCCACTTTTAACTGCCCCTCATAATAATAAACCTGGTTGCCTTTGCCCAGCATAATAGTAAGTGCTCCAGACTCTTTTGCTTTATTTTTCTCTTCTTCCTTGTCAGTGTCCTTTGGCATGTTCAGTTTCAATGTCGTTGGGCTCGACATCGTAGTCGTGAAAATAAAAAAGGTTATTAACAGGAATCCGAGATCAACCATGGGAGTCATATCAATCCGGGTGGAATGTTTTTTGGCTTTCTTAACCCCTGGTCCTTTTTTATGACCACCACCTTCACTACTGGTATCAATACTTGACATAAATGGTTATTTTAATTGTATAAAAATAATTTTTATTTCCCCTTCGGCTTTTTATTAAACTTATCTAACTCCGAGCTTGTAGGTACGCCTTCCAGAGAAGTAATTAATTGATATTTAAATTCTTCATTTCTTTCCATTGCACTTACAATACCTTCCAATGTTGGGAATTTAGATTCACCATCCCCTTTTAATAAAAAATTTGTCAATTTAATTCCTCTATCGGAAAATGCAGCGACGGAAGCATTAATCCACCAAACCATTTCGTTGGTTGCTGAATCAAGAACGGGAATTCCCGGATCCTTATATGTTTTCTGCTCTTCGGCAGATAGATCCAGAAATTGCCCTAATGATGCAAGTGGAACACCAACCATATAAATGTTTTTAAACTTTTCCATCTGAGCATCTGTTAGATTTAATCCTCGCATGGTGTTTAATTTTTTCAACACTTCCACTTTTATTTTTGGTTCTTTCTGAGATAAAACAGAAAAGAAAACCCTGTCAGAAGAATCTATAGTCATCATAACTGCATCATTCTCTGGAAGCTTATCAGCTAAAACTGAACCGGGAGTTTTAATAGGAATTTTTTCTGGTGGTTTAAATTTAGTAGCCAGCATAAAAAAGGATAAAATCAGAAATGCAACATCCACAAAGGGAGTCATATCTGTATCCGTATTATGTCTTGGCATCTTTACACTTGGCATATAATAACTTGTTTAGAGATTAGATGAATTGATTTCAAAATTCCATATCGTTTTTCTGATTATTTATACAGAGAAGCGAAACTTTGAGTCAGTGTAAAACCTGATTCATCGATGCCATAAGTTATTGAGTCAATCTTAGTCGTAAAAATATTATACATAATCATCGCCAAAGCTGATGTACCAATACCGAGTGCTGTATTATATAAAGCCTCAGAGATACCTAATGCAAGAGCAGAAGCATCACCTCCACCACCTTCTGCACCTAAAGCCGAAAATGAACGTATCATTCCGATAACCGTTCCTAATAACGCAACGAGTGTACCAACCGATGTAATGGTAGAAAGAAACACCAGATTTTTTTGAAGCATAGGGAGTTCGAGTGCTGTAGCTTCTTCTACTTCTTTTTGAATTGCAAGAACTTTTTGGTCAGTTCCCATTCCTTGTTCGCCAATCATTTCCTTGTAACGGCGGAGACCTGCTTTCATAACATTTGCAACTGAACCGCGTTGCTTATCACACTCACTTAATGCAGCATCTACATTGCGGTTAGCAAGGTGATACTGTACACGGCGAATAAAATCAGATATAGAGCCATTACCTAATGCCTTACGGATAGTCATAAATCTTTCCAGTGAGAATACAATAACCATTAAAAACATACCAATCAGCAATGGTACGATGATACCACCTTCATAAATTTTATTAAACGCTCCTTTGGGTCCATGATGTTCGGGCCAAAAGCCACCAGCAGGATCCGGTTGCTTAAAGCCATCAGCGGCCCCCATTAGAAAACGCCAGATACAATAACCAGCAATGATACACACTACCGGTGCTACCCAGGAAATTAGATTACTGCTCTTCTTTGCTTGTACAGAAGTAGCTTTAACTGCTGCAGTTGAATTTGTCTCAGCCATGATGCTTTGTTTTTAGTTTTTTAAAATTTGCAATATGTTTTAATAAAATTCAGAGACACAATTCTAAGAAAAATTTTAATTAAAAATGTGTACTGCCCTCAAACCTTATCAGAAGGGAGTTCAAGATAGGGATTTTTTTAAATGCAACAACTTTGTGCAAAAAAAATGTCTGCAACCGTTTGAGGGGAAAATGAAAATGGATATTATTGACTATTCATATCTTAAAGCTTCAATCGGATTTAACCGACCCGCTTTTAAAGCCGGATATAAACCAGCAAGCAACCCAACAATTGTACAGAGTCCGATACCGATTAAGACCCAGTTCCATGGAATAATAAATCCGGTGTTTAAGGATAAAGCGATAAGATTACCAGCAGCAATGCCTAATATGATTCCCCAGAAAGCACCCATTAAACTTATAATAACTGATTCTAATAAAAATTGCCTGCGCACCATATTACTTTTTCCACCAATCGCTTTAATTAATCCTACTTCACGGGTTCGTTCTGAAACAGATACCAGCATAATATTCATAAGGCCAATGGCTGAACCAATTAAAGTGATGATACCAATCACCATTACGGATATTAACAGAAAACCAAGAATGCTGATAATTGTCCGTGCAATACTGTCGCTGCGATCCAATACAAAATTATTTTCTTCAAGGGTTGTCAATTTCCGGATACCCCGAAAAACACCTTCGGCCTCACCCATTGCATTATCCACTTGTTTTACATCGGCTGTCATTACTGCCACTACATACGAGGCGCTGGTAGGAAAACTTCGTTCAATATTATTATAGGTTGTAATCACAAGATTGTCTCTGCTAAAACCAAAGGTTGACCCTTTGCTTTCCAATACGCCAAGTACCCTGTATGGAATTGAATTGATGCGAATAACTGCATTTACAGCACCGGATGGATTTTCTTTAAACAATTTTGTTGCTATATCATACCCTACAATACAAACATTACGACCCGACCGAACATCTACCTGATTCACATTTCGGCCAAACAAAAG
>JANLSA010000198.1:0-7441 GCA_031362085.1 Bacteroidota bacterium
AATAAACATATATTTTTTTTGCTGCAGCAGTATCATTGCTGATAGCTTTGAAAACACCAATATTTGAAATATTTATTTTATGTAAGGCGGGTAACAGTGCATTTTGAAGATAATTATCCAGCATCTTTTCCTGTTCAGCAGTTGTGAAATGATAAACAGTGAGCTGGTAAAATTCTCTTTTTGTTTTATACACTTGTGACCAGGAAATCAGAAATACCAATACAATTACAAACAGGGTTTCTTTTGCTAACAAGTTTAATTTCTTTTTCATCTGTATTTTTTCAGAGGTGAGTGTCAGGAGTTATTTCTGCTTTTTAGGTTCCTTATCCTCAGGTTTAGCTATAAGTTTAAAATAAGTTGCTTTAAAACGGTTGTCAACAATTTCACCTTGTACTGCAGCTTTTCGTATTGCGTTACAAAAACCATCCTTAGCATGTGCATTGCCATGTTCGTCAATCGAAGTACCATCTACAAAATAGGCTTTGCCATTTATGCGTACTGCCAAATCACAACTTTTTCCTGGCAGACCCAACCTGCATTCACCACAGGCAGTTTCAACAGTATCCGTTTTTTTAGATAAGTCGGGTTTGCTTTTTAGGGTGCTGCTGTTTTGAGAAAAGCTGTTTAACCCGAATAAGCAACAGCTAAAAAGAATTAAAATATTTTTCATGAAATTGTTTTTGAGAACTCAAACTTAAATTAATTTTTTTAAAGTAATATTTTTTACTGTAGCCGAATGCAGAAAAAACCCAAACCCTGAAATAACTGCTCGGGTTCAGGCAAGCATAATTTTAAAAATCCGGTTCATAACCGCAATTAGTTCTGTACATTTACAAAAAAAAATCATGAATCTATTTGTAGCTGGTCTTCCTTACGATTTAGATGATGCCGAGTTGGAAGAAATATTTGAAAAATTCGGCAAAGTAAACTCTGCTAAAGTTGCAATAGACAGAGAGACGGGCAAAAGCCGTGGCTTTGGTTTTGTTGATATGGCAAATGCTGAAGAAGGTAGAGATGCAATAGAAAATTTGAAAGATATAATGCTTGGCACGAAACAGCTTGTTGTAAAAGAAGCTGAAGATCGCCAAGGTGGTGGCGGAGGTGGACAACGTGGAGGTGGCGGCGGTGGTGGTTATCGTGGAGGTGGTAATAGCGGCGGCGGAGGTTATCGTGGAGGTGGAAATAGTGGCGGCGGTGGTTATCGAGGAGGTGGTGGTGGAAATAACAGAGATGGAAATCGTTATTAATATAAATTAAATTTTAATTCCATTTTTTTTTGGGATCATTTTATCATAAGATAATTGATCCCTTTCTTTTTGATTAAAATTTCATTCCGTATTAAACTGAACTAGTTTATGAACAAATTGATTTTATAAAAAATCATTTCGCTGTTCTTTCTGGATTATAAACATGCATCCCGAAGCATTTTCATATATGCCAATCCTTTTTCTCGTGTAAATTTAATATTGCGTTCTGGAATATTTTCGGGGCTATTATAATTTTTCAATGCCAGATCAATACTTTCTTCACGTAAAAGATGCAGCATCGGATAAACAGGCCGGTTCGTATAATTAGCAGCATCATCTTCCGTTGAGTTAGCAAATCGATACAGTGGATGAAAACTTGCTACCTGGTAAATACCTTCGTACCCTTTTCGTTTCAGTAATTTTTCTGCCAGCGAAACGAGTTCCAGGTACTCATCAAATTGCCGGAATGAATGAGGAAAAATCAGAAAACTGGTTTCAATAGTTACATCATTATCCAGTCTTTCTATTTCGAGTGAAAAAGAATCCAAACCTGTTTTTAAGATAGAACTCTTTTCAACCTGGTAATGCACTGTTTGGGCCTTCACTACTTTAGCTGCAAAGGGACATAAATTACATGCAATAACTACATCCGTTATCCATTTTTTTGTTTGATCAATTATTTGTTGGGAAGAATACATAAAACCAAAATCAATTATACAGGGTAAAGCTAATATTATTTGCTTGTACAAAAACCGATCAACTTCCGAAACTTAACATCGATTATCGGCTTATTTATTTATCTTGAATTTAAATTTTTAATTATGAATTGGTTTATCATTATCCCCCTGGCAATTGCTGTTATAATTTTAATTGTTTTTGTGGCCCTAAGAAACCAAAAAGATAAAAAGAAATTTGAAAATCAATTGAACGAAGATTACCACAAATCAAAAGAAGAAGAAGGTGATACCGATCCTGAAAAAAATACAAAATAGATACATAGCGAATAATTACAATTTGTTTACTTCCCTTAAATAATCATACTGTAAATCTTCATGCAGGCCTGCTATTGCTTTATTTATTTTTTTAACCTGATTCTGATAGATATTAAAAAGTACCTGGTTGTCATTTATTGAAACATTTAATTCTTTCATCGCCGTACAAAAATAAATCAGCAATTCAATCTCGACTGTTGGTAAACCACTGTAGCGGGTATATTTATTTGCTGTACGTAATATTTTCCGTAACGACTTTTTAACAAAATAGACATTGCTTTTATTCATGTCAGCAAATTGTATAGCCATATTATTTTTTACACTTTCAATATAAGCTGACGTATCATGAGCTTCAAAAAGCAGATAGGTCAAAAATTCTTTATTCTCTTTTTTAAACCTTGCCAATCGTAAACAGAGTTCTGTTAAAACGGAAGGTGAAGTATTTATTAATTCCTGTTTTAATTCGTTGACCGTTGCTGCTTTCATATTCTTTTATAAGATTTATTTCAATTTGCTAAATTACACCTGGTGACGATAAATAGATGAATCATGTGCTATGAATATAAGCAGCATCCAAATTCGTTGCAGGATAGTTGCAAATCCTGTTTTTTTCTTGAAAACAAACTGTGAATTAAATGAAATTTATTATGGTTCCGCATGACGGATGTCATCCTTGCTAAATATTTCACCAAGTAGATTTGATGCATGCCAAATGAATTAAGCATTCAGAATATCCACCAATTAAAAAAACCGGCTGACAATAATCACCTGCATTCCCTTCTGCTATCCTATTCCGGTTATGCCCTTAGGAACACTTCTGTTATAAAAAAATACCATGACTTACTAATCTTTTATTGTGCATTCCCTCCCAATGATAAAATAAATAAACTGGCAAAGGCTGAACTAAAACGTATAGCCGGTGCTGCAAAATTATTCTATACAAAAAACCAACTTAAAAAGCAAACCAACTTAATGGCCAGTGGTATTGCAAATACTGAGTTATTCTGTTCTTATAGCAGACCTATTATTTCCTGGCTGTTAAAAAAATTTCCAGTCAGCGTAAAATTGGGATACAGTAATGCTTCAACAGACTCTGTTCGTAATATTTTTCAATTGCTGCTGCCTGCTGTAGAGTATGAAAAGAGTACGCAGCGAGAATTAAATTTAAGATCAAGAATAAAATCGATTACCGGATTACATAATCCCGGAGATCAATTAAAATGGCTTGTACAAATTTTTGATAACAGCCCGTTACCTGAATCAGTGAAAGATGAACTTTATCAGCAATTAAAAATATATGCGTTATGGAAACTGGATGATTTTATTTATAACAGAAGTTTTTTGAATTGGCCAGTTAAAAATACCTGGTACCAAAAAAGTTTTATAAAAAATATTAATAGCAAGAATAGCATAAAACAAAAAATGGGTAACCCTCTACCGCTTTCTACATTGGGCAGAATGAAAATATTAGATATCATGAAAGCTTCGCTTGCTTTTCAATACCGGGAGACTGATCCGGTAACTTATGCCGATGAAAAAGAAATTAAATTGTTTGAAATGGGTCGTGGATTACAGATTGCAATTGTGGGAATGAAAAAAGAGAAGAGATTATCACTTGAAAGCTATATCGGTTTTATGGCCTTTAAAAACGGAGTACCACTCTCCTACGGCGGCGGATGGATCTGGGGTCAACGTTGTAAAATTGGTGTGAATATTTATCCGGGTTTTCGCCGCGGAGAATCTGCATGGTTGTTTTGCCAGGTATTACGGCTATACTATAATTATTTCGGGGTTCGGTATTTTGTTGTAAAACCCTATCAGTTTGGAAAAGGAAATCCGGAAGGTCTTAAGAGTGGTGCATTCTGGTTTTATTATAAAATCGGATTCAGCCCGGTTGATGAAAAAATAAAAAAAGAAGCAGAACGGGAATGGAAGAAAATTCAGGTGAACAAAAATTACAGAACCCCGCTAAACGTACTTCGTCGTTTTGCATGCAGTAATATTGAATGGAAGATCCAAAAAAGAATTTACCCGGATTTCGATGCAGCAAGAATAAGTGAAGCTATCACGGGATTAATTAACTCTGATTACAATAAAAATAGAGCAACTGCCATTTCAGTTTTATTAAATAAAATGAAAAATGATTTGCCACTCGCATTATTAAAAAATAATTCAATCTCATTACGCCATGTAATGGAAAACTGGTGTTTACTGACCGGGCTGATAAATGATATGGCAAAATGGAAGCTGCAACAGAAAAGAGAGTTCGTACATTTAATTCAACTAAAACAAAATGGAAAAGAAAGAGATTATATAATCGGATTACAAAAACACACCCGTTTGTGGAGGTCACTGTTATCGATTATAAAAAATTAAGCAATTCCATATTTAACCCTAAAAAGTTTACAGAAAATATTTAAAAAAAAGCCAGGCTTTTATACCCGGCTTTGAATTTATTCAAAAAAAGAATTACTCAATTGGTATTTTTTTTACGTTATCAGTAAGCCACATTTCAAAAGATTGTAAAGATGGATTTAATTCTTTTGCATATTTAATATCACGGGCATCTGAAAATTCAGTAACAAATTCCTGGTAATATTGAAACATATTTCCAAGATCTTCTGCTCCGGGAAAACCAAAACTCCTGAATTGATCAGCTGAAACACTATTATATTTTACTTCCTGGCCAAGTGCTTTTGATAACGCTTTTGCCATATCGGCGCAACTGATATGTTCACCTGCAATGCCAATCGTTTTTCCAACCATGGCTGTTCCTTTTTTAAAAATTCCATAAGCACATTTACCAATATCTTCCGAACCGATTCCGGTAAGTTTTTCATCACCCATTGGATAAGTAATAGCTAATACCCCGTCTGCACCTTTCTTAGGTCCCATGCCAAAATAAATCATGTTCTCCCAATAAAAGGAAGTAAGTAAAAAGGTAGTTGGTACGCCTGCGTCTGTAAAAAAGTGGTTTGATTCTCCTTTGCTGTCGAAGTGTGGTACTTTATATTTTCCCTGCAATGTTGGCATCCGATTATCATGCAGGGGCACATGTATTCTTGTATCTTCCAACGTTGACCAGATTACATGTTTTAACCCGGCAGCTTTTGCAGCTTCTGCCATACATTTTGCTTCGGCAGCTTCTTGCTCCGGGGAAAAATGTGCCCAGAAAAAAGTTACACAAAAAGCTCCATAAGCTCCCTGCATTGCTTTCGCAATACTTTCAGGTTGACCCAGATCAGCTGTTACAATTTCTGCTCCCATTGCTGCCAATGCTTTTGCTTTATCTGAATTAGGATCACGGGTGACAGCACGTACAGCAAATTCACTGTTTTTGTCAGATAAAATTGCTCGTGCCAGTCCGCCGCCTTGTGCGCCGGTAGCGCCGAATACGGTTATAATTTTTTTGTTTGACATATCTTTTTTTTATTAAACAAATGTAGGATACAAAAAGTTCAATTGTTCTACGAGTTTTGGAAAAAGAGACAAAAAGCAAATAATAGAAAAATCAAATATGTATTTTATTTAATACAAAATATATTTTATGTATAAACAAAATTGGTTTTGTAGCCTGATAATTTTCACTTAATTAATTTATTCATTTTTTATAAACAGTAGTTTTGCCTGAACAATAGTGGCAATTAATTGAATACTTCCCATTAAAATAAAAAGCACATTAAATGATAAATAATAAACAAGGAAACCACCAGCTAAAGTCGCTATGCCAGTAACAATTTGCGATTGACCTCCAGCCAAACCCCATCCATAGCTATCATTAGTTTCATTCAGGCTTTTTGAATAAAGGGAATCCCATGATGGTGACCCAATGGCTTCTGAAATTCCCAAAAGTGCCTGTACAATAAAAAGATGTTCTGGTGTAGAAACAAATAAATAACAAAACGTAAAAAGAGCATTTAGCCCATAACCTAATACCATAACCTTTGCTTTATAGGGTTTGCCATTTAAAAGCCTTCCGGTAATAATATAACAGCATCCTGTAACGATTAAAAAAATGGACCAGGCCCATGCAATATCCAGAATATCGCCTCCAATCTTTTAGTTAAATACAGCTAACAAAGGACCTAAAAGACCCTCGCCAAAAAACCAGATATTAGCTCCCCAAAGAAGAATCTTTGTAATCTTTGATAATTTCATAATAGTACAGTAATATTAGTCAATACTGAGCGAAATTGCTTTGATGAGATGGATTGAGGTTATTAAAGTTTAAAATGTTGTAAAATCAAGAATTTCAATGAAGACTTTTACTTCTTGAAAAGGATAAGATAAATTTTATATGCCCTTAAAAAAATATTGCCTGTTTAAATCCGCTTCTCATTTTTTTATCCACTCCATCCTCCCTATTTTCACTTTATGCATCCGCAATTAAAACTTTTAATACAGTGTATCAACCTTGAAGAAAAAGAACAAGCTCAGCGATATAGTTTAAATGAAAATCATTCACTTAAAGTTTTAAAAGCAGAAGGGCTTGCTTTGCATCCCATTATTGTTACCCGGAAAAATTTTGGTTATGCAGATTACCCGGAAATAAATTTCAAATTAAATTTTCCACCAGAAGCAAATTTATTTAAAGATGGTGCGGCAATAGAATGTTTTATTACCGGGGAAGAACCGGTAAAAGGCGTATTGCTCAGTTTAGATGGTAAGAATGGTGAGTTTCGTTTGTTTGCCCCCGACTTTCCAGATTGGATAGAAGATGATGGTGTGGGAATAAAATTATCGCCGGATACAAGAACAACCAGCATAATGAAAAAAGTGCTGAATGAAATAGAAACCAACAAACCCGTATTTGCTTTATTTGAAAAGTTGCATACTGAGGATAAGATAAAAGTACAATCAACCAATTTTAAAAATAGCGGTGTCCTGTTTCATAATCAAAAACTGAATGAAAGTCAACTACAAGCTGTAACTGCCATAACAGAAAACGAAACAATAACGATAGTACATGGTCCTCCCGGCACCGGAAAAACAACAACACTGATTGAAGCGATTCTTCAATTGATAAATGCTGGCGAAAAAATATTAGTATCTGCACCCAGTAATGCCGCAGTTGATACCATTTCAAAAGGATTAATTCAGCAAGGAGTGAAATTGTTACGGGTTGGCAATACCAATAAAGTGGATGAACTGATTTTTGCACATACCCCTGAGGGAAAACTGAGCAACAGCAAACAACAAAAA
>JANLSA010000199.1:0-11657 GCA_031362085.1 Bacteroidota bacterium
GGAGAAGACTGCAAATGAATTTTCTGTAGCTTTTTTTGCAGCATCTAATAATGCAGCATCATCAGCGTTTAATTCTTTAATGCTGTCGTAAACGAGAAAATGAAATTCTAATTTTTGTTTTTCCATTACATGTACAAAATACCGAATAATATTTGCAAAGACAAAACCGTGTATTCTTTATTTTATGAAACGACATCTTTTACTCTGAGTATTGTCATTCTGAACGGCGAATTTAAGGCGCAGTACAACTTAGGAAAACGTAGTGAAGTATCTCAAACTGCAAATCTGTAAAAGATGCTTCGCTCAAATTCTTTTATTTCAGATTAGTCTGAAAGAAATCGCTCAGGATGACAAGATTCTAACATGTTGATAAAATAAAATTCCAGCGAATCATAAATTAAAATCCCTCAATAAAGAGGGTTTTTAAAAATTTATTTTACAAACCGAAACAATCTTTTCCATCTCGGACCACCATCCCAACTCATCCAGATCATAGAAGCTCTTCCCACAATCCGATCTTCAGAAACAAAACCCCAGAAGCGGCTATCCTGTGATTTATGACGGTTGTCCCCCATCATCCAGTAATAATTCATTTTAAAAGTATAGGTTGTTGCTTCTTTTCCATTAATGAAATACTTTCCATCTTTCTGTTCAAAATTATTATTTTCATAAAAGCCAATACATCTTTTATATAAAGCTACATTCGCTGGTGTCAGGTTTATTTTTGCATCTTTTTTTGGAATCCATAAGGGTCCGAAATTATCAATAGACCAGTTATAGTAATTGGTGTCGTACGGAAAAATTACTCTGCCCCCAAATTCATAATCACGTTGTATTGTGGTCGTATCAACATTAGGTATCTTTTTTAATAACTCAAGTTCCGTTAAAGAAAGATTTGCATGATAATACGTATTGTCTGAAAAGAAATCATTGGATTGAATCTGCTTTTCTTTCATGTTAAGAGCGATGCCAACCCCGGTTAAATCGCTTTCATCAATAACAGAATTTTTTGATTTAAAAGTATAATAAGTAGCCTGCGTAGGAGAAATAAAAGCGGGTTCATTATTGATATAAAGGATGCCATTTATAATTTTTAATGAATCACCTGCAATACCAACACATCGCTTAATATAATTATCTGTTTTATCTACCGGGTGTACGGCAATCGGATAATCTGGATTGGTTAAAATATTTTGTCTTGTATTCTCATTAAATGTTCCATTATAATTTCTTATTAAATCATAATACGGATTTGCTGACTGATAATCTGGCAAATTAATAACCGTATCACCTTCGGGAAAATTAAATACTACACAATCATTTCTTTTTACCGGTGATGCGAACCATCTTGTATAAGGAATTTTGATAGCTTCTGAATACGATTTTTTGGAAGAGCCGAATGGCAAATAGTTATGAACAAAAGGAACTGATAAAGGTGTATTGGGAATTCGGGGGCCATATGCAAATTTGCTTACAAATAAAAAATCCTGCACTAATAATGTTTTTTCCATGGAGCTTGTGGGAATAACATATGCTTCAAAAACAAATGTGCGGATTAAGGTGGCAGCCACTACAGCAAAAATTGCAGCATCGAACCACTCTCGTAACGCTGATTTTTTATGTTTCTTTACGGACTCCTTGCCTACATATCTTGTATCTTTCTGATAAGCGATATATGGGAAATAAAGAGGCGCCAATAAAGCTGCACCTGTATGATGCGGTATTGAATATTTTGCAAATAGTTTTGCAAACTCAATAAAAATACCGGGGCTGATAAACCAACCAATAACAGGTATAAACTGCCAGAACACCCAATGCATTGGGCGACCGGTCAATTTTTGCATTTCCCATGTATTGTAAAACGGAACGAATGCTTTCCAGGATGGAATACCCGCTTTTGTAAAAAGTTTTGATAACCCAAAAGATGGCAGAAAAACAATTAAGATACTGATGAGATAAACAATAAAGATGTGCTGTACCGGCATGATAAATTTTTAATGAGAGCAAAAGTATTATAATTAACGCTGCGAAAAAATCCTGTTAATAAAAGAATTTGATAAAAGTTGTGAACGGCTTACCCGTGTCGATGAATTGCAAAATGAATTCGTAAACTTATTTTGGTAAGACATAATTTTTTACATCCTCTAACGTGATGCTTTTACCCGACAGGATGACTAATCGCTCCACCACATTTCTTAATTCACGGATATTACCGGTCCAGTCGTATTGTTGTAATGCATCTACTGCGGTTGGCTCTATCATTTTTATTGCCATTCCATAATCTTTACAAATAATATCCAAAAAGCTATTTACTAATAATGGAATATCATCCCGCCGCTCATTTAGCGATGGTACATGAATCAATATTACACTTAACCGGTGATAAAGATCGAGTCGGAAAGTCTTTGCTTCCACTTCTTTCAACAAATCCTTATTTGTAGCTGCTATTACCCGTACATCAACACTTATATCTTTATCTGCACCTACTCTTGTAATTTTTCCTTCCTGTAATGCACGAAGCACTTTTGCCTGGGCACTCAAACTCATATCTCCTATCTCATCTAAGAACAAAGTGCCACCATTTGCCTGTTCAAATTTTCCGATCCGTTGTTTAATCGCTGAGGTAAATGATCCTTTCTCATGTCCGAATAATTCACTTTCGATTAACTCACCCGGAATAGCTGCACAGTTTACTTCTACAAGTTGAAATGTATTGCGATTACTTTTTTCATGAATCCATCTTGCAACCAGTTCTTTTCCTGAACCATTATCACCTGTAATCAAAACTCTTGCCTCGGTTGGAGCAACTTTTTCAATAGTTTCTTTTATTTTTTTAATTGGTAAAGAATCGCCAATCATTTCTTGCACTTTTCCAATACGTCGTTTCAGGGTTTTTGTTTCTGTTACCAGCGTTGTCCGGTCGAGAGCATTCCGAATTGTAATTAATAAGCGATTCAGGTCGGGTGGTTTGGCAATAAAATCAAATGCCCCTTTTTTTACAGCTTCTACTGCTGTTTCAATATTGCCATGACCCGAAATCATAATGATCTGAATATCAGAATTGGCTTCAGTTGCTTTTTGAAGAAATTCAATGCCATCCATCTTTGGCATCTTAATATCGCAGAGTACGATATCATAATTCTTTTCCTTAAATTTTTTCAAACCTTCTTCACCATCACCCGCTTCATCTATTTTATATCCTTCAAAAGATAAAATTTCAGAAAGCGTTTTGCGAATTGCTTTTTCATCTTCAATTATTAAAATATCAGGCATGTAAAATATTTTGGTTTGTAAAAATAAGGAAGATGACCAATGTCGGAAGATGAATAGAATTTGTATAGAGAATCTTTCATTATAAGGAGTCTCTAAACAAAAGATGATCGGTTGAATTACGAGTCTTACAAAAAAAGAAATTGACAATTCACTATTCTCTACTTCACCATATACATCACATCTTTCACCAGCTTAACAGTTCTTGAAACATCTGGCAAAGCGAGAGCTACAAGATTGGGGGCATAATGCAACGGTGCATCAGCAGCTGTTATGCGGCGGATGGGAGCATCCAGATAATCGAATCCTTCTTTTTGAATTTGATAAGTAATTTCGGATGAGATTGAAGCGAAAGGCCATTGTTCTTCTACAATTACTAAGCGATTTGTTTTCTTTACACTTTCCAATATTGTCATCCAGTCTAAAGGTCGGATAGTTCTCAGATCAATCACTTCTGCGCTAATGCCTTCTTTTTCCAATTCACTTGCCGCACCCAATGCAACCTTCATCATTTTATTATACGATACAATCGTTACATCACGTCCCGGTTTTTTTATATCTGCCTTACCTAGTGGTATATAATATTCTTCATCGGGTAAATCACTTTTGTCTCCGTAGCCAGATTCACTTTCCATAAAAATTACCGGGTCCTCTTCATATCGAATAGCCTGTTTCAATAATCCTTTGGCATCGTAACCATTACTTGGCGATACCACTTTTATTCCCGGTATATTAGCATAATAACTTTCGAAAGCTGTAGAATGTTGAGCTCCTAACTGACCAGCCGATCCGCCAGGTCCACGAAAAACAATAGGACAAGATATTTGCCCACCACTCATCGCCAACATTTTAGAAGCTGTGTTGAGTATTTGATCCAGAGCTAAAACTGCAAAGTTCCAGGTCATAAATTCAACAACTGGACGTAAACCTTTTTGGGCAGCACCAACAGCAACAGCCGTAAAACCTAATTCAGAAATTGGTGTATCAATTACCCGCTTGGGTCCAAACTCGGCTAGCATACCCTGGCTCACTTTATAAGCACCATTATATTCAGCTACTTCTTCGCCCATTAAAAAAACACGGTCATCACGTCTCATCTCTTCAACCATTGCTTCACGAAGTGCTTCACGAAGTGCTATTGATCTTGCCATAATCCTGATTTTTTTAAGAGAGGCAAAAATATATTAGAAGAGGGATATAACCTAAACGGAATTTTACAGTTGAAGAAATGGTTTTGAGGTATTTGAATTAAATGAATCACATTGAATTATACATTTATTATAAAGTGATTCTGTTACTATTCAATTTTGTCTTAAAAATGTGAATAGTGGATAAGTTTTTAACTTATAACAAGTGATTCTGTTCAAACTTTACAAGTGATGAGTCTTATTTAATTACCAAAACCCAAAACAATGAACAAAACTTTACTCATTATCTTCTTTTCATTTTTATCCTATTACACTTTCTGTCAGATAGCAGGACCTAATAATGGTTCCACTTTTGCGAATATAGCCATAGCCGGATCAAATAAAAGCTGGATCAATACCGGGAACGTGGCTTCCAGTGATAATGTTTATGCAAGTTATGGTTCACTTAACGGATCTTCGCCCAGTTATACCGATTATCTTCAAGCTACTGGTTTTGGCTTTGCAATTCCCGGAAGTGTTACTATAAACGGTATAGAAGTACAAGTGGAGAGATCAGATGTCAATACCCGCACAGCTGATTACCAAATACGGATTGTAAAGAATGGAATAATAAGTACAACTGAAAGGTCTTCAGGAGCAGGATATCCAAATGCAGATTCGTATCAGACTTTTGGTAACTCGGGTGATTTGTGGGGAGAAACCTGGACGGAAACAGATATTAATGCCGGAAATTTTGGTGTTGCAATTTCTGCACGCCGATCTGTAAGCGGTACAAATGCCGGCAAAGTGGATCATATCCGAATAATAGTTTATTATGATTTTGTAATACTACCAGTAAAGCTTTCAAATTTTTCGGCAACAAAAAAAAATAACCTGGTAGAATTGAATTGGCTGGCTATTGATGAATCGAATATGAATCGTTATGAAGTAGAAAGATCAACGGATAGTAGAAATTTTTCTTCATTTGTAACCGTTGCAGGAAGAAATCAATCCAACAGCACGAACTACACTTCGACAGATATAAATCCGAACCGGGGAATAAATTATTATAGACTCAGTATGATTGAAAATAGTGGAAGAACAACGTATTCAAAAATTGTTTCTGTTCATTTCAGTAGTGGCAAAACAATTATTCTCTATCCCAACCCGTGGATAAAAGGAACTGAGTTGAATATTATTAATGCGAATGGGGATGCAATAAAAGCAGATTTTTATTCACTGGCCGGAAACCATCTTGGCTCATCAATAAGCGGTGGAAGAAATGTAATAACAACACCTCTTTTGAATTCAAAAGGCTTGGTATTTTATAGGCTTACCAACGCGGATGGATATATTATTGGAAAAGGAACATTACAAGTTTATTAATCCCTTCAATACATCTATCAGTATAAAGAAAAGCAGTTGCGTTAAAGCAGCTGCTTTTTCATTAACCAGTCGTTTTGCATATCATCACCAAGTATAAAAGGATGTTCACCAAATTTTTCAAATCCCCATTTGGTATAAAATGAAATGGCTCTGATATTTTTTTCCCATACACCCAGCCAGATAATTTCTTTTTTTAGTTCTTTCGCTATAAAAATACATTTACGCATCAGTGCAGCTCCAACTCCGGTACCAATCGCTGAATTAATAACATAGATTCTTGCAATTTCCAACGAATCGCTTTTGCCAAATTCAGTATGCTTTACACCTTCATGTAACCGGGCATAACCAACGGGAACTTTATTATCAAATGCCAGCAGATATGAATTACCTGGTTCGCTAACTTCATTTACCAATGATTCAAAAGAGAATTGTTCGGTAAGAAATTTTTCCATATTCTCTTTCGTGTTTAAATAACCAAAGGTTTCAGAAAAAGTTTTACGGCTGATATCGGCTATCAAATTGGCATCATCTTTTGTACCTGTTCGTATTAAAATATTCATGGCGCAATCTAAAAAATATTTTTTTGTTAGTCTACACTAAATTCCTACCTTTTGAATTCTTCCACCCCCTATTACAACTTTACCATTTATTTTTTCACCAGTCTTCTTAATTGGAAGGCTATAATAAACAACACATGAAAAAAATCTTTCTTTTCTTCTTGTTCATCCCTGTTTTCGGAATGAGTCAAACAAAAACTGTATTGAATTCAAGCCGTTACTTCATCAAACCCGACAAAGTTCAGGAATTTGAAAAAGCATTAGGTGCCCATTCACAAAAATACCATAAAGGCGATTGGCATTGGCGGGTATGGTCTATTGAATCGGGCCCGGATGCCGGCGGTTACATGATTACAGAAGGACCAAGTGATTGGGCAACTATTGATGGTAGAGGCGATCTTAGCGTAGAACATATGACTGACTGGAATAAAAATGTAGCACCTCTCACCACTTCCCGTTATTCCAGCGATTATTTTACATTCAATGCCGATTTAAGTACAGTAGAGATGACTGATTATGCTGATAAAATTATTATCAACCATATGATGGCTAAACCAGGTAAACTCGGTGATGTAAATGAGCTTGTATCAAAATTGAAAAAAGTATGGCAAGCGGGTAAAGAATCCGTAGCTGTTTACTCTGTAATTGCTTCTGGCGATCCGGGTGTTATAACTGTTACCCGCTTGAGAGCAGGACTGAAAGAACTGGCAGATGGTTACCGTAAACCAATACCCGAAAGATTTAATGAAGCAAATGGTGCTGGTTCATGGGATGCATATCTTAAAGATTATGCAGATGCTGTGGAAAAGCGTTGGTCAGAGTTGTTGGTTTACAAACCCAAATTAAGTTCGAAATAAAGCCCATCCCGACCTTCCCAAAGGGAAGGCCATCAGTTCACAGCCTTCGCTTTTTAAGTTTCTTAAAATAAATAAAGCCTCTTCAAATTTGAAGAGGCTTTATTTATTTTACAAGAAAAAATAACGCCTTTCAAAATCATAAGGCTAAATAATCATTAATTCTTAATTACTAATTTTTAATTCACTGACTCAATCACAATTGCACTTGCCCCACCACCCCCATTACAAATACCAGCTGCACCATACTTCGCTTTATTTTGTTTCAATACATTTATTAATGTAACAATAATTCTTGCACCGCTGCATCCCAAAGGATGACCAAGTGAAACAGCGCCGCCATGCACATTTACTTTTGATGGATCCAGTTTCATTCGCTTTGTATTTTCAATTCCCACAACAGCGAAAGCTTCATTCAGTTCCCAGTAAGAAATATCTTCCATTTTCAATCCTGCTTTCATCACAGCTTTTGGTACAGCCAGTGAAGGCGTTGTTGTAAACCATTCGGAAGCCTGTTCTGCGTCAGCATACGATTTTATAATAGCAATTGGTTTCAATCCTAATTCATTTGCTTTTTCTTTGCTCATTAATACTAAAGCAGCAGCTCCGTCATTCATGGTACTAGCATTGGCTGCTGTTACTGTTCCATCTTTTACAAAAGCAGGGCTGAGAGTTGGTATTTTATCAAATTTTACATTAAAAGGTTCTTCATCTTTTGCAAAAACAATCGGATCACCTTTACGCTGAGGAATAACCACCGGTTCTATTTCGTTGGTAAATTTTCCATTCTCCCATGCAACTTGAGATCTTTTATAACTTTCAATTGCAAATGCATCCTGTTCTGCCCTGCTTATTCCGCAGGTGCTTGCACATAGTTCAGCCGCATTACCCATTGCTTTTCCATCATACACATCTGTCAATCCATCTTTCGATAATCCATCCACTAATGTAACATCACCATATTTATTCCCCCAACGAAGTAATGGGCTGTAATAAGGAACATTGCTCATACTTTCCATTCCTCCTGCTACTACAATGTCGGCATCGCCCAATGCAATACTTTGTGCAGCCAGTGAAATAGCTTTCATTCCACTTGCGCATACTTTATTAATTGTAGTACAATTTACTTCGTTTGGAAGGCCGGCAAACTTTGCAGCCTGCCTTGCAGGTGCCTGACCCAAATTTGCCTGAAGCACACAACCCATCAATACATCTTGTACGGCTTCAGGGCTTACCCCCGCCCTTTGTATTGCTCCTTTAATAACTATTGCACCTAATTGTGTAGCCGTTAAACTTTTTAATGAACCGCCGAAACTACCCATTGGAGTACGTACAGCAGATATGATATATACTTCTTTCATAAAATGATTTTATTTTTTTTATCCAACATTTTTTTTGTTGGATAGTGTAAAGGTAATTAGAATGTGCCACTACTCGACCTCACCTTTTTGTTTGTTCTTATTTTAACTGGGATAAAAAAAAATTTTAGTTTGGGGAGAAAATTTTTAGTTATTCAGTTTACAGATGATAAATTTGTTCTTTAAGTAATTGCATGGTTGATAAAAAGAAACTCCCGATCCAACTTTCATTAGAACAAGCTGAAGAACTCTGTTTGTCTAATTATAATATAAAAGGGAAAGCCAGTTATTTACCCGGAGAACTGGATCATAATTTTAAAATACGTACTGCTTCAAATGAATTTTACGTATTAAAAATGAACAGACCGGAGACTGATATAGATTATTCAGATTTCCAGGAAAAATTACTTCTGCATATCCAGAATAAAAAACCCAGATTTAAATTCCCCCGGATTATTCAAACCATATCAGGTCAAAATTCATTTACCTATGTTGATGCAGAAAACAAAAACAGGATTGTAAGGTTATTAAGCTGGATTCCCGGTAGATTATGGTCAACAGTTAATCCGCAACAAGATGCTCTTCGATTTTCATTAGGCGAAGTTTGCGGAGAAATTACAAACGAATTACAGGAATTTAATCACCCAAAGGCCAGTCGAATTTTTGACTGGGATATAGCGCAGGCAAATTGGACATCAACCTTTATTAATCTGTTTAGTATTGAAGAAAAAAACTGTTTAATTTATTTTACAGATCTATTTGAAGCAATTCAACCCCGGTACAATACATTCAGAAAATCAGTTATACATAATGATGCGAATGATAATAATATTATTGTAAGTAATGAGTTTATTAACCCGTTTATAGAATGTATTATTGATTTTGGTGATTCAGCTTTTACTCAAACAATCAATGATCTTGCTGTGGCAATTGCTTATGGAGTAATGGATCATCCCGAGCCTTTATCAGCCGCCTTGCCAATTTTATCCGGATACCATAAAAAATTTCCCCTGCTGGATGAAGAACTGAAAACGCTTTATATTCTTGTTGCAATGCGCCTTGTAATCAGTGTCACAAAATCAGCTATAAATAAAGAGAATGAACCTGCCAATGAATACTTACAGGTTAGCGAAAAGCAGGCTTGGTCATTATTATATAAATGGAAAAAAATCCCGGCAGCTCTTGCATATTATTCATTTCGTTTTGCATGTGGATTGCTTCCTGTACCTGAAGAAAAAGAATTTAATGATTGGGCCGTATCGCAAAAATTTACAATACAAGATTTATTTCCGACAGTTAATTTCAAGCATACTCTACAGCCCGACTTAAGTATTGGCAGCAGATTTCTGGGACATTTTTCATCTTTCCAAAATACAGTTGAATTAAATAATAAAATAGAAACTCTTAAGTTATACAGCCCCGACACATTATTTGCTGGAGGTTATCTTGAACCTAGACCTGTATATTCAACTGATGCTTTTAAGATTGAAGGCAATAATGGACCCGAGTACAGGACATTTCATTTGGGAACAGATTTCTGGATTGATGCCAATACTCCTGTTTATGCTATTTGTGATGGAGAAATAATTTGTTGTGTAAATAATGATCTGGATAAAGATTATGGTCCAACAATTATTCTTAAACATCAAATAAATGATAATTTATCTTTTTACACTCTATATGGTCATCTGAGTAAAGAAAGTTTGGGTCTCTTTAAAAAAGGAAACAAAATAAATAAAGGCGACCAAATAGGATTTATAGGCAATAAGAATGAAAATGGAAATTGGCCACCCCATCTTCATTTTCAAATTATTTTGAACCTACTGGATAATGAAACTAATTTTCCCGGCGTTTGTACTCCTGCTCAAATACAAGTTTGGTCTTCAGTTTGCCCCAATCCGGATATTTTTTTCAATTGTATAAACCAAACAATAAATGATGTAAACAACGAGAAATTAATTGATGAAAGAAAAAAAAATCTTGGAAAGAGTTTGAGTTTATCTTATAGCAAGCCACTTAAAATTGTTCGTGGCGAAATGCAATATGTATTAGATGAAACTGGAAGACGTTATCTTGATACAGTAAATAATGTGGCACATGTAGGTCATGAACATCCTAAAGTAGTAAAGGCCGGACAGGAACAAATGGCTGTACTCAATACCAATACAAGGTATTTGCATGAAAATATTATTGAATTTGCAAAAGAGCTTGGTAAAACATTACCAGAAAAACTTTCTGTAATTCATTTTGTAAATTCTGGAAGCGAGGCAAATGAATTAGCAATAAGAATGGCAAAGGCATATACAAACCAGAAAGATATTATTGCATTGGAAACAGGGTATCATGGAAACACAAATGCATGTATTGATATCAGCTCATATAAGTTTGATGGCAAAGGAGGCAAAGGAAAACCAGAGCATACTCATATTGTTCCGCTTCCGGATAGTTACCGTGGAAAATACCGTGGTTCATATGCCGAAACAGGATTGCTGTATGCAAAACATATAAAAGAAAAGATTGAAGAAATAAAAAAATCGGGAAGAGGATTGATGGCTTTTATTTCTGAAAGTATCGTTAGCTGTGGCGGACAAATTGTATTGCCAGATAATTATCTGAAAACCGCTTATGCGTATGTTAGAGAAGCCGGCGCTGTTTGTATTGCAGATGAAGTACAAGTAGGATTTGGCCGTGTTGGAAAAAAATTCTGGGGATTTGAGTTACAAGATGTAATTCCGGACATCGTTACTATGGGAAAACCAATTGGCAATGGCCATCCCCTCGCAACTGTTGCATGTACACAGGAGATTGCGACTGCTTTTGCAAATGGCATGGAGTATTTTAATACCTTCGGTGGTAATCCGGTTTCTTCAGCCATTGGGTTAGAAGTTTTAAAAATTATTCGTGATGAAAGACTACAGGAAAATGCATTTTTAATAGGAGAATACCTTAAGTCCGGATTTAAAGATTTGCAAAACAATTTTCCAGTTATTGGAGACATAAGGGGTGAAGGATTATTTCTTGGAGTAGAATTAGTGGAAAAGGGTAAAGAGCCTGCAACAGCTAAGTCATCTTATTTTGTAAATCGTATGAAAGAATTGGGAATAC
>JANLSA010000215.1:0-17918 GCA_031362085.1 Bacteroidota bacterium
ACTTTTTTTAAAATATTGTTTCAAAAATTTTTATATTCAATTATGTTTTGGTATGCCCGTAAACACCCGGATACATGAAAAATTTTATACCCGTCATGCCGACTGCAATAAAGACCCTAACTATAAAGCACTGCATATAAAAAAAAATCAGTTAGAAAAATTTGCTGATGATTTTACCATCGTTTACAATAAGGCCTGGGCTGGGCATGGTGGTTTAAAAGCATTGGATAAAAAAGTGGTTGTAAAAATGTTTCAATCCATGAAGCCAATAATGGATGAACGCATCAGCTGGTTTGCATACTATAAAAATGAACCGATAGCCATGTGGGTTAATCTGCCTGACCTGAATCAGTGGTTTAAATATCTGAATGGAAAATTTGATCTGTTTCATAGATTAAAATTCCTTTGGATAAAAGCCACAAAGCGTTGTAATAAATTTACAGGTCTCGTATTTGGTGTTGTCCCGGAGTTTCAGGGAAAAGGTGTGGATTCTTATATTATTATTGAAGGATGCAGGGTTATTCAGAATCTTACAATTTCAGAAAAGGGAGAATATAAAATTGGAAAATGTATTTATGATGAATATGAAATGCAATGGATTGGTGAGTTTAATCCCAAAATGGTTAATGTAGCAGAGAGTCTGACACCTATTCACAATAAAATACTAACTACATACCGTTATTTATTTGATCAGACAAAAGAATTTAAACGGCATCCAATACTTTGATAATTTTAGATTTTAGATTGTAGATTTTAGATTTTAGATTTGCTTAACTCAATTAAAAAATAAGAACTCCCCTTTAGGGGATGGGAGTATGGAAAAATTCATTGTATCGGCACGCAAATACAGACCACAATTATTCGACTCTGTCGTAGGTCAGTCGCATATCACTACCACATTAAAAAATGCAATTTTAAATAATCATCTTGCTCATGCATTTTTATTTTGTGGCCCACGGGGTGTAGGCAAAACCACCTGCGCCAGAATTCTTGCTAAAACAATTAACTGCGAAACTCCCACTAAAGAAGGTGAAGCTTGTGATAAATGCCAGAGCTGTACTTCATTTAATGATGGCGCATCTATGAATTATTTTGAACTGGATGCTGCTTCAAATAATTCGGTGGAAAATATCAGAGACCTGGTAGATCAGGTTCGATTTGTGCCACAAAGTGGGAAATATAAAGTGTATGTAATTGATGAGGTACACATGTTAAGTTCCGCAGCATTCAATGCCTTTTTAAAAACGCTGGAAGAACCTCCCTCCTATGCAATATTTATTTTAGCCACTACCGAAAAACATAAAATACTTCCTACCATACTCAGCCGCTGCCAGATTTTTGATTTTAAAAGAATTACAATGAAGGATACGGTTGACCACTTAAGCAGTATCTGTAAAAAGGAAAAAATAAAAGCCGAGAAACCTGCCCTGCAACTGATGGCACAGAAAAGTGAAGGCTGTTTGCGTGATGCGCTAAGTATTCTGGATAAAATAGTAAGTTTTACCAACGGTGATGTAAACTATGCTAACACACTGGAGCATCTGAATATTTTAGATGAAGATTATTATTTCAAACTCGTTGAAAATATGCAGCAGCAAAATCTTTCCAGCGCTATGCTGCTGTATGATGATATAAACCGAAAAGGATTTGAAGGTGATATGGTGCTGAATGGCTTTGCAGAATTCATCCGGAACCTGTTGGTATGTAAAGATGAAAAAACAGCCAACCTGATGGAAGCTGTAGAGGCATTTAAAGAAAAATATATTTCAACAGCAAAAATTATGAATGCACCTTTTCTTATCAGTGCATTAAATATTTTAAATGAATCAGAAATAAATTATAAAGCAGCCCGCAACAAACGGCTGCATGTAGAACTTGCTATTATCAAACTCTGTTACTTGCACCAGGCATTAGAGTTAACAGCTGAAACAAATGGCTTGAGTAAAAAAAAACTGATTGATGCTGATAAACCGGTTGCGTTTAGAATAATTGCACCAGTTGAGTTCAAGCAGCCAGCAGCCGGCAGCTTGCCTGCCGTAGCTTCAGCGAAGGAAGGTCAGCAATCAGCAGTCAGTGGCGCAAAACTGATAATTGAAACTTCGTCAAAACGAAATGAGCCTGTATTAAATTTGGTAGAAGAAGAAAAAAACGAGCAGGCAACGAACTTCCAGCAACCATCCTTCGCTAACGCTTCGGATGGCAAGCCAACT
This sequence comes from Bacteroidota bacterium, assembly GCA_031362085.1. GTDB lineage: Bacteria > Bacteroidota > Bacteroidia > Chitinophagales > Chitinophagaceae > VBAR01. The sequence continues at coordinate 2,211 of JANLSA010000215.1, forward strand.
TCTCATCCCAAACTTTCTGCTCTTAAAAAAATTCAGGATCAATACAAAGCACAAACCAACGGAGATAAAAACACAATTTCACAGCCTTTGGAAATGGAAAGCCTGCAACAGGCATGGAATGAATTTGCGCAACTTTTAAAAGATCAGAAAAATGCAGCGGGTCAAAATTTTGAAATGGCTACCCTGCATATTGTTAATGCAAATATGTTTTTTGCAAAAGCCGGCAATAATATTCAGTTCCGTTTTATAGAAACCACCGGATTAAAAGCAACTGATTTTTTAAAAATTAAACTACAAAATAGTTTATTACAGTTTTACGTAGTAATGGAAGAAAACAAAGAGCTGAATCCAAAAACAGATGCACCACTTACTTCCCGTGAACAGTTTATCAAATTATCCGAACAATACCCGTTAGTAAAAGAATTAAAGGAACGATTGAAATTGGAGTTGGATTATTGAGTTTTGGCTTCGCAGTAACCCAATATTTCACTCCGCATTTAATTCCCCATTTTGCCTTAATTTCGGGCAGTTTAAATTTGAAATTTAAAATCTTAAATCTGCAATAAGATTATGGCTGAAGTAATATTAATGCCCCGCTTAAGTGATACCATGACCGAAGGGGTAATAGCTGCCTGGCATAAAAATGTTGGCGATAAAGTAAAGAAAGGCGACCTGCTTGCCGAAGTGGAAACCGATAAAGCAACCATGGAATTGGAAAGCTATAAAGATGGTACGCTTCTGCATATTGGTATTACGAATGGCGGTAAACTTCAGGTAAACGACTTGCTCGCAATTATTGGTACACCTGGTGAAGATATAAGTTCATTCTTAGGTGGCGCATCAACTGCAACAAAAGAAGAACCTAAAAAAGAAACGGTTCCTCAACCAACGAATCAACCCATTGATCAAATATCTTCTTCAATTGATATTTCAAAAATGGAAGAAGTTGTGCTGATGCCCCGGCTAAGTGATACGATGACAGAAGGTGTAATTGCGTCCTGGCATAAAAATGTAGGCGATACAATAAAAAAAGGTGAAGTGCTTGCAGATATTGAAACGGATAAGGCCACGATGGAATTGGAAAGTTATAAAAACGGCACCTTATTATATATAGGTGCCCAGGTAGGAGAAAAGATAGAAGTGAACTCATTGCTTTGTATAATTGGAGAAAAAGGAAAAGTAAATGTTGAAGAGATTGTAGCAGCTGCTAAAAGTGGTTCTCAGCCTACAGTTAATAATTTAGCAAATGAAGCTCAAGCGAAGACAGTTCAACCAACAACTTCAAGCTTGCCTAAAGAAACTTTAAAAAAAGCTAGCGTCTCACAACCCACTGACATAAGTCAACCAACTACAACTAACGGTCGCCTGAAAGCATCCCCACTTGCAAAAAAAGTTGCAAAAGAAAAAGGCATTGACATTAAAGCACTTCATGGAAGTGGAGATGGCGGCAGAATAATAAAAGCAGATGTTGATAGTTATAACAAATCGGCACCATCAACAAAACCTACTCCTCAAGGTGGAGTTGATATTTTGCCATGGTCTGTTATTGCAAATGGAGAAGAAGGCTATACAGATATTCCAAACAGCCAGATTCGGAATATAATTGCAAAGCGTTTAAGTGAGAGTAAATTCAGTGCTCCCCATTTTTATCTTACCATGGAAATTAATATGGACAATGCCATGAGTTTCCGTACACAACTCAATGAAGTAAGCCCGGTTAAAGTAAGTTTTAATGATATCGTGTTGAAAGCTGCAGCATTGGCATTACGCCTGCATCCTGCTGTAAATGCCTCCTGGATGGGAGATAAAATACGTCGCTATCATCATATACATATTGGTGTAGCGGTTGCGATAGAAGATGGATTAATCGTTCCGGTAATCCGTTTTGCAGATCAAAAAAGTTTCCCGCAGATAGCTGCTGAAACGAAAGAACTTGCGACCAAAGCAAAAAATAAAAAATTACAGCCAAACGAATTTTCCGGAAATACATTTACTATTTCTAATCTTGGGATGATGGATATTGAAGAGTTTACTGCTATTATCAACCCACCTGACAGTTGCATAATGGCTGTAGGAAAAATTAAAGAAACTGTTGTAAGAAAAGGCGAAGGCTTTGGAGTAAGCAACTTTATGAAAGTAACTCTCAGTTGCGATCACCGGAGTGTGGATGGTGCTTTAGGTGCTGCGTTTCTACAATCATTTAAAAAAAATCTGGAAGCCCCGGTGGGAATGATGCTTTAGATAGATAATAACTGATAGTTAATAGTTATCCCGCCTTTTAGCGGGATTTTTTATATTTATAACCTCTCTTTTTTTTAAATTTATTTTCAGTAATTTTTGAAACTTCAAAACATGTATTGTAGTTTTGTTTTATGAAACTTATAGAAGCCAAACAACAATTCATCAGTAGTTGGGGAGCATTCGGTACGCATTGGGGTATCAACCGTACCATGGCGCAAATACATGCACTGCTACTCATCAGTCCGGATCCCATAACGCAGGATGATATAATGGAAGGGCTCAACATCAGCCGTGGTAATACAAATATGAATATTCGTGAACTCATCAACTGGGGATTGGTAGATCGGGTTATATTACCCGGCGAACGCAAAGAATTTTTTATAGCAGAAAAAGATATCTGGAAAGTCGTGAGGCAGATTGTAAAAGAAAGAAAAAAAAGAGAATTGGATCCCATGCTTAAGTTATTGGATCAATTAGAAGATGTGGAAGGAGACAAACGTGATAAGAATGTAAAAACATTTGTGGACACAATAAGTGGAATAAAACGATTAGGACTGCAGGCAGATAAAACGTTGGACATAATGATTAAAGCAGAAGAAAACTGGTTTGTAAATAATCTTATAAAAATTTTTAAATAAAATGAGAACATTTAAAGCAATAGATATCGGGCTTCAGGCATTAATAATAGTCGCAATGATTCTTAGCTATGCGTTCTCGAGTGCTGCTATCTTATATGGTGTTTTTTTGCTCGGCATTGTCCAACTCATAAGTATGTTTGTTCATTTACCGGTAAAGCAAGAATGGAAAAGCAAACTAAGAAAAATATATCATTGGTGCCTGCTGCTGCCAGTTGTTGGTTTTGTATATGCACTAAATCAGGACGGAGAAGATAAATATAATATGGCAGGCATGGAAACGATGCTTTATGTATTGATTTTTTCTTTGTTGCTGGCCATATTTTATTTAACCATCTGTCTAATTGAATTTAAAAAATTGAAAACCCCGGTTTAATTTTATAAAAAGAGAAATATCAAAATCAATTTATTATACTGAAAGCAGCAATGCAGATTATCTTTAAACAATGATAAAGACAACATTGGTTCTTGGCGCATCCACCAATCCTGCCCGTTACAGTTTTCTTGCTGTTAAGCGTTTAAGAAATCATCTTCACCCTGTATTTGCAATTGGAAAAAGAAAAGGAACGGTTAGTGACGTGATGATTGAAACAGAAAAGAAATATTTCCCAACTATTCATACCATCACCCTATATCTTAACCCGGAGCATCAAAAAGAGTACTATGATTATATTCTTTCATTGAAGCCACAACGAATAATATTTAATCCCGGAGCCGAAAACCCTGAACTGGCTTCACTTGCAGCCGAACATAGTATAGAGGCAATCGACGCATGCACACTCGTAATGCTTAGCACCGGACAATACTGATTCAACTCCTATCTACGGATTATTACGATTGACTTTTTACCTTTTTACGATTCACATTTTTTTTTCTACGTTTTTTTTCAAAGTACTACCACCCGATTTATACCAATTAGGTAATCGTATTCTTGTTCGTAAAATAATTAATTACAAATCTTGCATACGTATCCTAACCCTGTGAAGAGTGACAGTTCAAAAATCAAACTGTCATAAACAAAAGTTTTTATAAACTTTAAAATTTTAAATCCAATGAGAAACCTAAAGCCACTAATGGCAGCAATTATGCTGTTCCTATGTTCAGTTTATTCCTATTCGCAGGACGCTCCGGTTCCACGAGAACCGAATTACCACAAACCCGAATTGTTTGCATCATTACCGGAAAACATTAAAGTTGATATCAACACGCTGAAAGGTTTGTTGAACTATTCAATTGGTGATGCCATCAGTTCCAACTTAACTTCAGAAAACACATTTGCATTTACCGGCCAGGTAGTTTCTACTGCCAGTAAATACAATAACACGATTCAAAGTGTTGTGATCCGTTCTGCTAATTACAACGGAGCCAGTCTCATCTTCACCCGTATTACAAATGAAGATGGATCAACCGGCTTCACCGGACGCATCTTAAGTTTTGAGCATGGCGATGCTTATGAACTTCAGCAAAAAGATGGCAATTATGAATTTGTCAAAAAGAAATTCCATCAGATCGTGAATGAATAAAAAATTTAAAATCCATCCAATTCCGTTTTTAATTCGACCCTGTGATCCTTAAAAATTTAATTCTATGAAAAACATTTTAAAATCTGTACTTATGATCCCTGCAATGGTACTTGCAATGGTATCATCTGCTCAGGTTCCCGTATTAAACAGTTACCCGACTGCTACACCTACTATCCTACTGGATTTTGACGGTATAACTGTAACTGGTACCAGTTGGAATATTCTTGCTCCAGTAATCACTTGCGAAGCTGCAGCATTAAATACAGCTCAAATAACAGAAATATTTAATCGTGTTGCCGAAGATTACAGGCCCTTTAAAGTAAACATTACAACTGAAGAAGCAAAGTTTACGGCTGCACCTGTTAATAAAAGAATGAGAGTAATTCTTACCATTTCAAATGCCTGGTATGGCAATGGTGCCGGCGGTGTATCATTTATTGGTTCTTTCGCAACAGCAGATGATGATCCCTGTTTTGTTTTTACTGCCTTGCTAAATAACAATGTAAAAAATATTGCAGAAGCTGCTTCGCATGAGGCAGGACATACATTAGGTATGTATCATCAGTCAAAATATGATGCAAGCTGTAATTATGTTTCTGATTATAATTCAGGAGCCGGCAGTGGCGAAATTGGCTGGGCACCAATTATGGGTGTTGGCTATTACCGCAATCTTACATTATGGCATAATGGTCCTAACCCTTATGGATGTGCACAAATTCAAAATGACCTTGATATGATTACTTCTGCTGCAAATGGTATCGTTTTCAGAACAGATGATCATAACAGTGCATTTAACCAGGCAACAACTACCAATTTTACAAACAATCAATTCGCTGCTACTGGTATTATTGAAAGAAATACGGACCAGGATTTGTTTAAATTTACAATGCCTACAAATGGGCGGTTTACATTAAATGCAGTGCCCTATAATGTTGGTACCGGCAACTCAGGTTCTGATCTTGACTTACAGATATCATTATTTAATAGTTCACAAACACTGTTAAATGTTTTTAATCCCGGTACTTTATTAAGTTCGGTTATTGATACAGTAATGAATGCCGGTAATTATTATCTAAGAGTAGAAGGAAAAGGAAATGCCTATACGTCGTCATATGCCAGTCTTGGTTCCTATTCATTGCAGGGAAATTTTTCTTCCGGAAATCCACTTCCACTTCGCCGCCTTGAATTAAGTGGATCATTAAACGGAAGCAAACATCAGTTAAAATGGATAATAGATGCGGATGAACAAGTAACAGATCTTTCAGTAGAAATAGCAACTGATGGACGAAACTTTAATTCACTGGTTAAATCCGGCAATGACGACCGTGCATTTGCATATACACCGTTTGTAGCAAACACTGCCCAATACCGATTGAATGTAACATTTGATAATGGCCGTCAGTATTACTCAAATATTGTTAGCCTGCGTGGCAATGCAAATATTCCAAAACCCCAATTGGCAGGTACCGTTACTTATAACAACTCAATTACAGTTAGTAGCCCGGGAAATTATAAGTATGCAGTACATGATATGAATGGAAGAATTGTAAGCCGTGGTGCAATCAATAATGGTGTAAATAAAATAACATCTGCAAACCTGGTAAGTGGCATTTATATAATCCGTTTTTCAAATGATGAACAGCAATGGGTTGAAAAATTCATTCGCCAATAAACTTTTTCAGTCCCGCAGGGCGGGATAATAATCCGTACCCCTTTGTTTATAAAAGGTTTTCCTGTAACTTGGGAAAACCTTTTTTTATGCGTTGGAGAAAATTTAACGGCGATATCATTGATTTACCTATTATTGATGCAGTAGAAAATGCAATCAGGCGGGAAATTGCGAACGGATTCCGGTTGAAAGTTTGCATCGGTACAGACTCACAGGTTAAAGGACATGAAACAGAGTTTGCAACCGTAATTGTTTTTTTGCGTGAAGGACATGGAGGATTTATGTTTATTCACAATGAAAAAACAAAACAACAGTTCACAATCAAAGAAAGAATGTTGACAGAAGTTGCAAAGAGCATTGAAATTGCTTATGAACTCTGCAATCTGTTTACAGTCTACGATGTGGATATGGAAGTACATGCAGACATTAACACGAACCCGCATTTCAAAAGCAACGACGCATTGAAAGAAGCAATGGGTTATATCCTGGGAATGGGTTTTGCATTTAAAGCAAAACCAGAAGCATTTGCCAGCAGCAGTTGCGCCAATAAGATGGTAAATTAATTTAGAGAAATTTTACAAAGCACCGGTCAGTTTATTTTGCCCGGAAGAAATGATCACCCCGTTACTTTTTTCGGTCGTCCATTTTTTAGAGCCATTATAAAAAAGAAAAGAAAAACAACACCAATAAAAATCTGTAAATAGGTTTTAAATTTTTTTGAAGAAGCATTATCTCTTTCTACTTTTAAATATTCATCCATATATTTTTCTTCAGCAGCTATTAATTTTTCCTGTTCCTCTTTTGGTTCTGCCTCAAAAATTTTTTCTTCTGAATCTTTAAACTGATTTAAAATTGAATCAGCTGACTTTTCGGCTTCTTTCTTAATTTCATTATCCTGGGCATTAAGGTGAACTGAACACAACAGGAATAATATCAGGTAATACCTAAGCATGAATTTTCCCCGAAAATGATTGAAGTAAAATGAAAATTAAACCGATAAAAAATTATTTTTTCTTAAGCTGAATTTTTGAAAGTTCAAGGTCTGGATTACCTGGGATTGTATTTTGAGAAGCTGTAAGATCAACAGCAGGTATAACTTTTACTCCCGAATAAATTTGTTCAATTTTTTTGCTGTCTTCGTGTGCAAATGAAAAAGTAATAAATACCAGGACAAAAAGTACAACGACGATTCGGCGTTCAGCTATTTTTTTCATTGGTGGTGGTTAATGGGCTGCAAATTAAGGTATTCCTTTGAAAAAAATATAACACAAAAGGAGTATTTTCTGTTGCTTACGATATTCCGGTATTAATCTTACTGATATATGCAAGCATTTCTCCACGACCCGATCTATCAATTGCAGAAGTAATAAACAGAGGGGGTAATTCAGCCCAGGATTGGCTTAATTTATCCGAAAAAAGTTTTACATGTCTTTCCGTTCTGCCGGGTTTGTTTTTATCGCTTTTGGTAAATACAATAGCAAACGGAAGCCGCCATTCCCCCAATTGATTCACAAATTCAATATCGATCGGTTGAGGTTCGTGTCGGCTATCAATTAAAATAAAAACATTGGACAGGTTTTCTCTTTTGCGCAAATAATCTTCAATCATTCTGCCCCAGCTTTTTTTTGTTTTTTTAGAAACAGTGGCATATCCATAACCCGGCAGATCTACCAGGTACCATTTAAAATTTTTTGAATTTTTACCTTCGGTAGATACCACATTAAAATGATTGATCAATTGAGTTTTACCCGGTGTAGAAGAAGTTTTTGCCAGATGGGTTTTATTGCAAAGCATATTGATCAGCGACGATTTGCCTACATTACTTCTGCCAATAAATGCATACTCCGGTTTATCCGGCTTCGGGCATTTGTCGTACGTGGGGTTGCTGATGATATATTCTGCTGAAATGATTTCCATAGAAAAAAAGTATTGCAATATACACCAACTATATTCTGGAGTAGAAATTAGGACTAATACTTATTTTAAGGTGCTATACCCGGAGCTAGTTTAAGTACTGCATCTTAATCCCGGAGGGATTAAATATGAATAACCCCCGATTTTATCGGGGTAAGAATATTAAATAATTTGAAGAAACCCCAACGGGGTTCAATTTCTTTTTAAAGTAAAAATTTTTCGTCAATCCCGATAATCATCGGGACAATTTCATGTTCTTTTAATAACGCTATATATTCATCTCTAAATGTAATTAGCTGATGATGCTCTTCCTGGTTCTTTACATAAGCAATTAATTTGTCTTTTTCTTTAATTGAATACGTGAATGCTCCATAGCCTTCTTGCCAATTATTGAATTGTTTAAATATCCCTTTTTCTTTAATAAAAGCGGAGCTTGCTATCTTGATGTCCTTTACCAAATCAGCCAAAGCTACTGAAGGATGAAGATGCGTTAAAATATGCAAGTGGTCTTCTACTCAATTTATGCGATACAAATGACATTTGTTTTTGTTTAAGATACCCCAGATGTATTTAAAAAGGGTTGGCCTGTTTTCATTTTCTAATACTTGCTCTCTTTGTTTTGTACTAAAAACAATCTGATATAAAATTTGTGTGTAAGTACTCATAGCCTTTTATTTATTCAACCCCTGTGGGGTTGTTTGTTTACAGTTTATAGCTTCCCCCGATTCTATTGGGGGTTATTCAAGTGTAATCCCTTCGGGATTATTGAAGGGTAATAGCCTATAAAAACCGAATCAAAAAAATTGAAGAAAAAATTGAGTAATTTATCTTTAGCAATTCAAAATAAGTATTAGCCGAAATTAGTGTTTTCAATTTTAACTCATTTCCGTTTCTTACCTTCGCAGCCTATTATGGAAAAAATTCTAATTCTCGATTTTGGCTCACAATATACCCAGCTCATTGCCCGTGGCGTTCGGGAAGCCAATGTGTACTGCGAAATTATTCCCTGGCATAAAAAATTTAATTATGATGATGAATTAAAAGGAATTATTCTTTCGGGTTCTCCATTTTCTGTGAATGATAAAGATGCCCCGGATACAGATGTTCAGGTAATGATAGAAAAATTGCCCGTACTGGGTGTATGTTATGGTGCGCAGTTAACAGCCAAACGATTTGGTGGCCGGGTAGATAAAAGTAATAAACGTGAATATGGCAGAGCCCATTTACACAAACAAAAAGATGATATACTACTTGCAGATGTAACGGAACAAAGCCAGGTATGGATGAGTCATGCAGACACCATACTTGAACTGCCTGATGGTTTTGAATTGCTGGCAACTACTGAAAGTATTCCTATTGCGGCTTTTAAGCAGTCGGCAATAAGCAGTCAGCAATCAGCAATTAACCACTCACCACTCACCTCTCACCGGTTCCCTCTTTACGGTTTGCAATTTCATCCGGAAGTATATCATTCTACTGAAGGAAAAAAAATTTTAAAAAACTTTTTGGTTAATGTCTGTGGCTGTTCGCAAAACTGGACACCCGAACATTTTATTACCGATACTGTTGAAGCACTGAAAAAACAAATTGGTGACCGGCATGTGATAATGGCATTAAGTGGTGGCGTTGATTCAACGGTTGCAGCAACTTTAATTCATAAAGCAATTGGTACCCGCCTGCATGGAATTTTTGTTGACAATGCTGTTTTGCGAAAAGATGAATTTGAAACTGTATTAAAAACGTATGCATCTATCGGACTGAATGTAAAAGGTGTCAATGCTAAAGATCGATTTTTAGCTGCGTTGAAAGACAAATCAGATCCTGAAGAAAAAAGAAAAGCAATCGGCGGATTATTTATAGAAATATTTCAGGAAGAAGCAACACACCTGCAGGGAATTGAAATGTTGGCGCAGGGAACTATTTATCCGGATGTAATAGAAAGTGTTTCAGTACATGGTCCGTCTGCCACGATAAAATCGCACCACAATGTTGGTGGCTTACCGGATAAAATGCATCTTGAATTAGTGGAACCACTTCGTTTTTTATTTAAAGATGAAGTAAGAAAAGTGGGTTTGGAATTAGGCATTGCACCGGAGTTAATTAACCGTCATCCGTTTCCAGGTCCGGGTTTAGCTATCCGGATTCTTGGAGAAGTGACAGAAGAAAAAGTAGAGTTATTACAAAAGGCTGATGCCATTTATATCAAAGCTTTAAAAGATAACAACCTGTATGCAACGGTATGGCAGGCAGGTGCAATCTTACTTCCGGTAAAAAGTGTTGGCGTAATGGGTGATGAACGGACGTATGAATATACATTAGCGTTGCGGGCTGTAACAAGTGTGGATGGCATGACTGCTGACTGGGCACATCTGCCGTACACTTTTCTCGCTTATGTATCAAATGAAATAATTAATAATGTAAAAGGTATCAACCGGGTAGTGTATGATATAAGCAGCAAACCACCTGCTACGATTGAGTGGGAGTAGGTGGTTTGGGAATTAGGAATTAGGCTATAAGGTTACAGATACTTAGATATTGGAATATTGCCGACTGATGACTGATGACTGTTGACTGATGACTGATAACTGAATTAAATAATCTATGAAGAAAATAATTTTATTCGTTTTTGTTTTTAGTTCGTTTTTGTTTTTTGTAAATGGACAAAATGGATTTTCGGTAAAGCAAAAAATTGCAGTATTCGTTCCGCTATTTCTTGATTCGGCATTTGATGCCATGGATAATTACCGTTACGATAAAACATTTCCAAAATTTATTAATTCAGGGCTGGAGTTTTATGAAGGCGTTCAGCTTGCCATTGATTCGATGAATAAAGAAGGCGTAAAACTGGAAGTACAGATTTTTGATACCCGGTCTTCCACTACTTCACTTGCAGATCAATTGAATTCGCTTTCAGAAAATACAGGACTTATTATTGCGCATCCTGCCGGAAATGAAATAGGACAGATAGCCGAAACAGCACTTCAAAAAAATATTCCTTTTATCAATGCGTCGGCGCCTGTAAATGGCGGAATAAGTGCTAACCCTTTTTATTTGCAACTTACCCCTACATTAAAAACTCAAATTGAAAGTGTATACCGTTATATCCAAAAATACTATTCGCTAAACCAAGTCATAGTGTTTCGAAAAAAAGGGGCAAGAGAAGATGAAATAAAATCTTTTTTTGATGAAGCAGGCAAAACAACCGTATCTGTTAAGTTGAAATTAAAATATGTTGATCTCGATGAAAATTTTTCTGCCGATGATTTATCAAAGCAGCTTGATTCAACAAAAAAATTTTTGTGCATTGCCGGTAGCCTCGATGAAGGATTTGGAATGCGTCTTACTTCAATGCTTGCATCTATAAGTAAAGTTTACCCGGTTACCCTTATGGGTATGAGTACCTGGAACAATATTTCTTTTACAAAAAATGAATACAAGGGGGTAGAAATTATTTACGGTACGCCTTTTTATCATGCCCGGACTGATAAAGCAAGTGTTGTTATCTCCAATCATTTCAGTACAAAAATGTATGCCCGCCCCAGCGATATGGTTTTCCGCGGTTACGAAGTATTTATGCGGTATGCCCACCTGCTGCTGCAATACAAAAAAGAACTTTCCACACAACTTGCTTCAAAGCAATATAAAGTTTTTAATGAATTTGATATTCAACCTGTATTAAACCGGAATAATTTTACACTGGATTATTTTGAAAACAAAAGATTAAGTTTTTTAAAATGGAAAGATGGTTCGATGATGGGAGTGAATTGGTGAGTAGTGAGTAGTGAATAGTGAATAATGAAAATTATTTCAATCCCAACTATTTTTTATTACAGATTTTTATACAGCTCTTAGTTGTTTTTTATAGTTATCAGAAATAAACCTTTACCTGCTTTGTGTTTTATTTTCTTTGTGGTTTTGTTTTAGTTTTTTACCGCAAAGGATGCAGAGTGATACGCAAAGAACGCAAAGCAAATCCATACAAGATTTTCATATTTAAATTAAAACAATTTCTTACTGACATAAAACGAAAAGACCACTCAAAGTTGAGTGGTCTTAATTTTTATTTCCGATCCGTCCTTAGTTACTGTTTCATCAGTTGCAATGTTTTCACTTCTTTGCCCTGCCTTACCTGTACAAAGTACGTTCCGCCAATCCATCCATCACCAAACTTATAACTGCGGTTGTTGGTGCCCTTAGCCTGGTGCATCATAACACCTGATGCGTTATACACTATTATCTGCACTTCATCTTTGGCATTTCCACCTTCCACCATCAGGTTGAAGAATTTCTCTGATGGATTAGGCCATGCTTTGGCAGTAAGTGGTGTTATTATTATTGGTTTGGTTTCGGTTTCTGAATTTGCTTTCATACCACCAGGGGCTATAGCTGTACCAAGTGTAAATCCGCTATGGACTACCAGGTTACCACCACCTAATCTCATCTGCAATGTCTGATTCACAATCCAGTTGCTTGAATAAATGATATTCGATAGAATTGTTGGATCAGCAGTTCCTTCAACAATTACAAATGAAATGGAATCATTTACACCTGGCTCTCCATTATCAATCATATTCACATGCATAAACTTGTTACCTCCTAACGAAACTGGCAATAATGGGTTAGTTATATCCGAAATGTTACATTTTGATATAAACTTCGCTGTTGCTCTGTTCGGGTTGGTAATATTCACACCCAGTGATTGCATTGCATTTGCTTTAAACTGATATGTACGCAACACTCCGGCTACAGTTCTCCGAATGATAAAGTTCATCTGACCCTGTAGGTTTGTCCCAGACTTATTGAACTTCACATTGAAACCAAAGTTTGTCTTGCGACCAGCATCAGATGCATAGGTTCCAACAGAATTTGTTGGAATAATGTATCCACCACCAGTGATAAAGTCTCCGACAGGTAAGTAAACAGTTACAACTGTATTATCTGTTGATGCATCACGAATATAATATCCGTTGTCAACAATAATTCCAATTGTTTTACTAAGACTATTTGCGGTTCCCAGGTTTATAAGATATGGGAATGTTACTGTACCTGATCTGATATCAGCTGAAACTAATGTTGGTGTAAGCCATCCTGAGATCGGTGCATTTGCGTTATCTCTGTCAACAAACATAACCCGTGCATTCCTGATATCACCTTTACTTGGATCATAAGCACCATCAGCTGGAGTTTGTGGCAAGGAAATGTCCATGACTAAAGCTCTTAACTGAACAGTTGCGGACGTTGTACTTGTGGATGCTGTTGCCAGTATCTGGTCACCAATATAGTTTACTCTGGCATCTTCCTTGGTCACTGTAAGGGAAGTATTAGCAGGCTGGCTTACTGAAAACGCAGGAGCAATACCATTAATAACTGCACTTACTGTCTTAACTCCAGGTGTCATTACGCCGCTTCCAAATACATTAACATAATCAAGAAGTGGTGTTGTTAATACTGCTACAAGATCGTTACCACTTGCTACAAATGGAATATTAGTTACAAGAGTTACTGAATCTCTCATTACCTGTCCATTGACTGTGAAGGTAACTGATGAAGCTGCTTTTGGTCCACAAGTACTATTACCACCAGCAATTTTTACATAGAATCTTACTGTATCACTGTATTGCTGTGTTGTTGGCGTGATTGTGAAAGTTGTTGTTGTTGGAGCTGCATTTACTGTTACAGTAAACGATTTATAACTAATATTACCACATGCATCAGTTGCACTATGTGTTACTGTAGTTGTTCCTAATGGGAATACAGAACCACTTAACAGACCTGCTGTTTTCACCGGCAAAATCACTCCTGAACAATTATCTAAGGCGCTTACAGAATAGTTCACAACAGTACCGCATGCTGATGGGTTATAGATAACAGTAATATTTGCAGGTACTGTGATGACTGGTGCAATATTATCACTAACGGTGATGGTCTGCACCTGATTTGCTGCTGCGTTACCGCAATTATCTACAAGGCTCCATGTTCTTGTTATCACTTTACTTCCCACACATGTACCATTCACTGTTACATCTGAAGATGTTGCCTGTAACCCTGTTGAACAATTATCTGTTTCATTGGTTACATCGCCGGTCACTCCTACTGATGCATTATAATTACAATTTGCATCGGTATAAATCGTGATATTAGCAGGACGGGTGAACGTCGGTGCTGTGTTATCACTTACTATGATGGTCTGCACCTGGTTAGCCGCTGCATTACCACAGTAGTCAACCAAACTCCATGTTCTAGTTATGATGCGTGAACCCTGACATGCTCCTGCAACATTTACATCTGTAAAAGTAGCCTGTAACCCCGTTGAACAATTATCTGCTTCATTGATTACATCGCCAGTGAATACTACTCCTGTATTGTATGCACAGGTTGCACTGGTATAGATAGTAATATTAGCTGGTCTTGTAAAGGTCGGTGCTGTATTATCACTTACTGTGATTGTCTGTACCTGGTTAGCCGCTGCATTACCGCAGTTGTCAACCAGACTCCATGTTCTTGTTATGATGCGTGAACCCTGACATGCTCCTGCAATATTTACATCGGTAAACGTTGCTTGTATGCCGGTTGAGCAATTGTCTGCTTCATTGGTTACATCGCCGGTTACAGTTGTTGATGCATTATAATTACAACTTGCATCTGTATAGATTGTAATGTTTGCCGGACGGGTAAACATCGGTGCGGTATTATCACTTACTGTGATGGTCTGCACCTGTGTTGCTGCGGTGTTACCACAGTTATCCATCAGGCTCCAGGTTCTTGTTATCACTTTACTTCCCTGGCACAAACCATTCACGGTTACATCAGCAAACGTTGCATTCAATCCGGTTGAACAATTATCCGCTTCATTCGTTACATCGCCGGTTGCTGTTGTTGATGCATTATAATTACAACTTGCATCTGTATAGATTGTAATGTTTGCCGGACGGGTAAACGTCGGTGCTGTGTTATCACTTACGGTTATTGTCTGTACCTGTGTGGCTGCGGTGTTACCGCAATTATCCATCAGGCTCCAGGTTCTTGTTATCACTTTACTTCCCTGGCATGGACCATTCACGGTTACATCAGCAAACGTTGCATTCAATCCGGTTGAACAATTATCCGCTTCATTCGTTACATCGCCGGTTACTGTTGTTGATGCATTATAATTACAACTTGCATCTGTATAGATTGTAATGTTTGCCGGACGGGTAAACGTCGGTGCTGTGTTATCACTTACGGTTATCGTTTGTACCTGTGTTGCTGCGGTGTTACCACAATTATCCATCAGGCTCCAGGTTCTTGTTATAATTCTTGAACCCTGACATGCTCCTGCAATATTTACATCAGCAAATGTTGCTTGTATGCCGGTTGAGCAATTGTCTGCTTCATTGGTTACATCTCCTGTTGCTGTTACGGTTGCATCATATGTACATGTTGCACTTGTATAAATGGTAATATCTGCTGGTCTTGTAAATGTTGGTGCTGTGTTATCACTTACGGTTATCGTTTGTACCTGTGTTGCTGCGGTGTTACCACAATTATCCATCAGGCTCCAGGTTCTGGTTATAATTCTTGAACCTTCACATGCTCCTGCAATATTTACATCACTGAACGTTGCTTGTATGCCGGTTGAGCAATTGTCTGCTTCATTGGTTACATCACCTGTGAACGCTACACCTGCATCATATGTACATGTTGCACTTGTATAGATTGTAATATCTGCAGGACGTGTAAACGTCGG
>JANLSA010000240.1:0-8908 GCA_031362085.1 Bacteroidota bacterium
CCCATACGTTTTCATTTATACATAAATAGAACGGGTTTTCTTTTAACAAAAAATAAGAATCTATTATTTTTTTTGCAAATAAAATTTTATACTTCCCTGATAAATGCAGCGTTATACTGAAATAATGCCCCCACCAGAAAAAAGTACGGATTGCAAAAATGTTTTGCTTGTCAAAATATCGAGGATAATCAAGCATCAGCCAGGGTAGCCCTTTATAATTTTCTCCTCTGGATATTTTTGGAGTAATGCTTTTTACTTCGTCAGAAAGTAAAAATTCATGTTGTTCTATCGTTTCATTTTGCTTTTCCAAACATTGCTGAAGCAGCAGTTTCATCTTTTCAATTATCAGATTCTTTGTTAAAATCCAGTCAGCATTTTTTATTAAGTCCTGCTCAAAAGCCGAAAACCGTATTTTTGTTTTGTTCTGCATTTATCAAAACTAATTTAAACTCTTAATTGAACAACGAATAAGGCTGATGATTAAAAAATTAGACATATTGGTAGTTAAAGCTTTCATCGGGCCCTTTATTGCTACTTTTTTTATTACCCTGCTTGTACTTATAATGCAATTTTTCTGGTTGTATGTAGATGACTTTGTGGGTAAGGGGCTCGAAATAAATATTATCTTAAAATTTGTCTGGTACCTGAGTGCTACATTGGTGCCACTTGCTTTGCCCTTAGCGATTCTTCTTTCTTCTTTAATGACTTTTGGAAATATGGGTGAAAGCTTTGAACTCGTTGCCATTAAATCATCCGGCATATCATTACTCAGATTTATGCGTCCGCTTTTTTGGGTAGCAATCCTGCTTTCAATGGTTGCCTTTACTTTTTCAAACTACATCATACCTGTGGCTAATTTGAAACAGCGAACCTTACTTGCAGACATTGTATATGCAAAGCCGGCTTTTGACCTAAAAGAGGGTATTTTTTATGACCGCATCAGCGGCTTTGCAATAAAAATTGGCGAAAAAGAAAATGACAGCATCATCCGGAATATAATCGTGTATGAGCAAACCTATTCACTCCAGGACAATTTTATTATTGCCCCGCAGGGAATAATGAGGGTAACACCTAATAAACGTTTTCTTGAATTTAATTTAACCAACGGCTGGCGTTACCAGGAAAGAGGCCAGGCAGCTGAATCAGAATACATCCGTATGGGTTTTAAAGAGTATAAAAAATTGTTTGATCTTAGATCCTTCACTTTTAACCGCACAGCAGACAGTGTAAATAAGAATAATGAAAAAATGTACAGCATGCGGCAATTGGATATTGCTATAGATTCAATGAGCCGTGAAAACGCAAGAATAGCAAGACAATTGAATTCCAATATTTATTATCCGTTCACGTTTGCAACTTATCTGGATAGTAACTGGGCTTCAACTAAAAAAGATACCACTACAAAAAAAATAAAAAAATTTGCTGATCTGATTCCTGATTCTGCAAGGCATTTAGTAAATGAACGGGCTTTGTCCACCGTAAGCTCTGTTACAGTTGGTATTAGTGCAAATGAAAGTGAGCTTTATGAAAAAGGGAGAAACCTGCGTAAACATAAGATAGAATGGCATCGCAAGATTGCCCTTTCATTAGCCTGCCTGGTATTATTTTTAATTGGAGCACCGCTTGGTTCTATCATTCGAAAAGGGGGTTTGGGCACACCATTAATTTTTGCTATTCTTTTCTTTATGCTTTTTTATTTTTCCAGTACAATGGGTGAGAAATTTGCAAAAGAAGATAAACTGCCTGTCATTACAGGTATGTGGCTTTCTACCATAATATTGGTCCCCGTTGGATTATTTCTTACTTACAAAGCCATGCACGATTCACAATTATTCAACAAGGAGTATTATAATCGGATAAAAAAGAAATTGCAAAACTTTCTGAAAAAATAATTTTAGTTTTTTAATTGGTTATATAACAAGTAAACAATTACCCTTCTTTATGATATTGCTTTAGCCCGGAAGGCATTTTTTTTATGTACATTCGGTATTTATAAAATTCCTTTTATTTGAAAACGGAAAAACAAAATTTATCAATTCAAAAATGGATAACAGTGGTTTCTGTTTTACTGCTGCTATTAAAATTTGTTGCCTACTATCTTACCAACTCGGTTTCTATTCTTACTGATGCGTTAGAAAGCATTGTAAATGTGGCTGCAGGATTTATAGGTCTATTCAGTTTATATATAGCTGCCAAACCAAAAGATGCAGATCATCCATATGGTCATGGCAAAGCTGAATTTATTTCAGCAGCTATTGAAGGCACTTTAGTTTTATCTGCTGGCTTTATTATTATTTATAAAGCTGTAAAAAGTTTTATTGAACCTGTTGCTTTACAAAAAATTGATTATGGAATTTACCTTATAGCTGTAGCTGCGGTTGTTAATTATGCAATGGGATTTATAAGTATTCAAAACGGGAAACGAAATAAATCAATTGCATTGATAGCAAGTGGCAAACATTTACAAAGTGATAGTTATTCAACACTAGGAATTATTGCAGCATTGGTTTTAATATTTTTTACAGGTTATAAATGGATTGACCCGGTAGTGGCTGTTATTTTTGGTGTATTTATTATTTATACTGGTTATAAAATAATACGCCCATCAATTGCCGGTATAATGGATGAAGCTGATAAGGATATTTTGATAAAGATGGCTGAGGTATTGAATAAAAGCCGGAGAGAAAACTGGGTTGATCTTCATAATCTCCGTGTCATAAAATATGGCAGGTTACTGCATCTCGATTGCCATCTTACCGTGCCCTGGTACTTGAATGTTCATGAAGCGCATCGTGAAGTTGAAACGCTGTCCGAATTAGTGAGAAAAGAATTTGATGAATCAATGGAGCTTTTTGTGCATTCTGATGGGTGCATGGATTTCTCATGTAAAATTTGTGATAAAAAAATTTGTAAAGAACGAAAGCATAATTTTGAAAAAAATATTGACTGGACTATCAATACGATTATGCAGGACAAAAAACATCAATTGTAATCTATTATTTAATTCAAAAAAAATATCCCACTTTAGGGATTCGTGGCATGAAAACAATAACAACCTGGAAAAAGAATCATGAGTTTGAAGCTGAACATGATGGTAATAAAATAAAAATTGATGGTGATAAAAAACACGGGCATGGACCCAAAGCCTTATTATTAAGTGGTCTTGCAGGATGCAGCGGTATTGATGTGGTTGATATTTTACAAAAAATGCGAATTATATTTTCTGATTTTGAAATTGAAGCAGAGGCAAAACAATCAGAGGATAATCCGAAAATTTTTACTGAAATAAATTTAATTTATTATATAAAAACGGATAAAGAGAATGAAGAAAAAGTGAAAAAAGCAATAGACCTTTCGCTTGAAAAATATTGTGGTGTATCTGCCATGCTCAGAAAAAATTCTCCAATCAATTATAAACTTGTTGTAAAATAAAATGCTTTCAAAAAAAACACAATATGCTTTCCGTGCTTTAGAAGTATTGGTTGAAAAATACAATCAGGGGCCGGTATTAATTTCAGAAATATCACGAAGGAAAAAAATTCCGATTAAGTTTTTGGAAAGTATTTTATTGCAATTAAAAAAAGAGGGAATACTTGACAGTAAGAAAGGAAAAGGTGGTGGATATTTTTTAATACATAACCCTGTTAAAGTACCGGTAGCCCGGGTAATCAGAGTAGTGGATGGCCCAATTGCCATGCTTCCATGTGTAAGTCTTTATTTTTACCAGAAATGTAAAAACTGTGATGAAAAACATTGTGGTCTTCATGATATTATGATCGATGTACGGGATTCTCAACTGGCTATCCTTGAAAAGAAAACATTGCTGGATTTAATAGCTTAAATGTTTTCAAACAATTGTTTGTGTAAATATTATAAATTAAAGTCTATTTAGTTGGTAGGGTAATAGCAGCTTCGTATTTTTGTCACCTCTTAAATTATATTTTATGTCATTACGTCTCGGGGATGTTGCTCCCAACTTTAAAGCAACAACAACTGAAGGAGAAATTGATTTCTATGAATTTTTAGGCAATAGCTGGGGAATTTTATTTTCTCATCCTGCTGATTTTACACCCGTATGTACAACTGAATTAGGTAAAACAGCTTTGCTTGCAAATGAATTTGCAAAGCGGAATGTAAAAGTACTGGCGGTAAGTGTGGATCCACTGGATAAACACTTTGAATGGAGAAAAGATATTAATGAAACGCAAAATTGCAATGTTGGTTTCCCCATTATTGCTGATGCCGACCGGAATGTAGCAACGCTGTATGATATGATTCATCCAAATGCTTCTGCTACAGCTACTGTACGTTCATTGTTTGTAATCGGACCTGATAAATTAGTAAAGTTGATGATTGTTTATCCTGCTTCTACCGGAAGAAATTTTTATGAAGTATTGCGGGTTGTTGATTCATTACAGTTAACTGCAGGTTTTAGTGTAGCCACACCTGCTGATTGGAAAAGCGGCGAAGATGTAATTGTTGTTCCGGCAGTATCGACAGAAGATGCCATTAAGAAATTTCCAAAAGGTGTAAAAATTGTAAAACCCTATTTGCGTTATACGCCACAACCTAATTTATAAACAGCGATTTCCTGCCTGCCATAAAAAAAACAAAATAGTGAACGCATGAATGAGCTGATTAATGATTTAAAAAAGGAATTAGCAGGCAAAGAAATTGCAAAGCAATTGCAATATATTAATGATCGTTTCCCCGGTGAAGTTATCTTCTCCACCAGTTTTGGTTTGGAAGATCAGGCTATAACCCATTTTATTGCCAGTAATAATTTACCAATAAAAATATTTACACTGGATACGGGAAGGATGTTTCCAGAAACGTACACTACATGGAGCAGCACAGTTGAAAAATATCCTGTAACTATTTCTGCTTTTTATCCTGAAGCAAACCCGCTGCAGGAATTTATAACAGAGAAAGGTCCGAATAGTTTTTATGAATCTGTGGAAAACAGGAAGCAATGTTGTTTTATAAGAAAAGTTGAACCGCTGCAACGGGCATTAAAAGGATATAAAATCTGGATTACAGGTATCCGTGCAGAACAAAGTAATAACAGGCAGGATATGCCAATGGTAGAATGGGATGAGGTAAACCAGATAATAAAAATTCATCCGCTGCTTAGCTGGACATGGGGACAGGTGAAACAATATGTAAGTAGAAATAATGTTCCTTATAATCCTTTACATGATAAAGGCTTTGTGAGTATTGGTTGTGCTCCATGTACAAGAGCAACAAAACCCGGAGAAGATTTCAGGGCGGGAAGATGGTGGTGGGAAGACGCTAGTAAAAAAGAATGTGGACTGCATATACATGCACCAGAAAAAGAAATTATAAAGCAATAAAAAAATTAAGAGCACATAATAGTGGATTAAAATATGAATCAGCATCATCTCGATTATTTGCAACAACTGGAAGCGGAAAGCATTCATATTTTTCGTGAAGTGGCTGCACAGTTTGAAAATCCCGCCCTATTATTTAGCGGCGGTAAAGATTCAATTACCATGGTACATCTTGCTAAAAAGGCATTTGCTCCGGGTAAAATTCCTTTTCCGTTAGTACATATTGATACAGGGCATAATTTTCCAGAAGCATTGGATTTTCGTGATATGCTGGCGAATGAAGTAAATGCCACACTGGTAGTGAGAAAAGTGGAAGACACGATTAAGCAAAGACATCTTACTGAACCCAAAGGAAAATTTCCGAGCCGCAATTGGTTACAGACATATACTTTATTAGATACGATTGAAGAATTCAAATTCGATTGCTGCATTGGTGGTGCCAGGCGTGATGAAGAAAAAGCAAGAGCTAAGGAACGGATTTTTTCTGTACGTGATGAGTTTGGCCAATGGAATCCAAAACTGCAACGTCCTGAACTCTGGAATATTTACAACGGAAGAATTCATAAAGGAGAAAATGTAAGAGTATTTCCTATTAGCAACTGGACTGAATTGGATATCTGGAATTATATACGAAAAGAAAAAATTGATTTGCCATCTATCTATTTCTCTCATGATCGAAAAGTGATACTTCATGAAGGACAATTAGTAGCCATGAGTGAATATGTGCAACTTTCAACAGATGATGTAGTATTGGATAAAAGAGTTCGATACCGTACGGTTGGAGATATGACTTGTACAGCAGCCGTAGAATCGAGTGCAGCTACACTGGATGCAGTAATTGATGAAATCATCGCAACAAGAATAAGCGAAAGAGGTGAAACAAGAATAGATGATAAAGTAACGGAAGCTGCCATGGAAGACAGAAAGAAGAATGGGTATTTTTAGCCCCCTGTCCTCCGAAGGGGGAACTTAGTTAGAAGATACTTTTTTATTAATGTTTTTCATTTGGGATAAAGGGTTGATTTGATTTGTTCTTTTCTTAATACCCCGGAGGGGTTTAATATTAATAGCCTCCCGATTTATCGGGGGATAGAAAATGATAATTAATGTAAGAACCCCGTAGGGGTTCAATGTAATAGTTTGAAAATGGTGTTGGTTGAATTTTGAACGAAATGGTTGATATGTGCTGATTAGAATTCCTTCAGTACAAGTGTGCGACGCAAGGAACGATGATAGTAGTAACATAGCTGGTAACAAAAAAATCTAAACGATCAATGGACTTACTTCGATTTATAACAGCAGGCAGTGTGGACGACGGCAAAAGCACCTTGATAGGACGTTTGTTATACGACAGTAAAAATATTTTGATTGACCAGTTAGAAGCACTGGAAAAATCGACTAAAGGCAGAGATGATGGATCTGTTGATTTAGCATTGTTGACTGATGGACTACGTGCAGAAAGAGAACAAGGCATTACAATCGATGTTGCCTATCGTTATTTCACAACTCCCAAAAGAAAATTTATAATAGCCGATGCGCCGGGGCATGTGCAGTACACAAGAAATATGATTACAGGTGCCAGCAATGCAAGCCTGATTATTATTTTAGTAGATGCACGGCAAGGTGTGGTGGAACAAACACGTCGCCATTCTATCATAGCTTCTTTATTAAAAATTCCGCATGTGGTGGTAGCTATAAATAAAATGGATTTAGTAGAATATTCTGAAGATGTATATAATAATATCGTAATTGATTATACTGAGGTAGCAAAACAACTGGGGCTTACGGATATAACATATATTCCCATTAGTGCACTGGATGGAGATAATATTGTAGATAAATCAGAAAACATTAAATGGTATTCAGGAAAACCTTTACTTGAATTTTTAGAAGATGTGAAGCTTGACAGCGACATTAATCTTTCCGATGCAAGGTTCCAGGTACAGTTTGTTATCCGGCCTCAAACTGAAGACCTGCCTGATTACCGCGGCTATGCTGGAAAAATTATCAGTGGTATTTATAAAAAAGGAGATAAAGTAAAAGTGTTGCCGCAGGATATTGAAACAACTATTGCAAGTGTAGAGATTGGCGGTAAAGAAGTAGAAGAAGTTTTTGCGCCGCAAAGCGCTGTGATACAATTGGCGGATGATATTGATATCAGCCGCGGCGATTCAATCGTAAAAACAGATAATCTGCCACAGGTAAATAATGAGTTAGAAGTATTGCTTTGCTGGATGGATGATAAACCATTGATGACAGGAAATAAATATTTATTGCAGCATAATAGCCGGTTAGTAAGAGTGGTTGTAAAAAATGTAGAATTTAAATTAGATGTAAACAGCTTGCAGCGTCAACCCGTTGAGGGAAATGTGAAACTGAATGAAGTGGTGAAGGCCACTATTAAAACAGCTTCCCCATTAGTGTATGACAGTTATGAAAAGCTGAGCGTAAATGGCAGTGCAGTATTAATAGACGAGACAAGTAATAGTACTGTTGCTGCCGTATTGATTAAACAATAAGTGGATTATAGTTTCAATAATAATTCGATTGTCCTCTCTACAATAAAAAAATATTTAATGAGTGCGGAAAAAAAAGTTGGCAAAGTAATATTAGCTGGTGCTGGCCCTGGCGATGCCGAACTGATTACAGTAAAATTGCAAAAGCGTTTAACAGAAGCCGATGTTATCATTACCGACCGGTTGGTAAATCCTGATATTATTTCATCGCATGCAAAAGTAAATGCAGTTATTTTAATTGCAGGTAAAAAAGGGTTTGATGAAAATTCATTTTCTCAGGAAGAGGTTACAGCATTGATAGTTGAACATGCACTGAATGGAAAAAATGTATTGCGGTTGAAAGGTGGTGATATCGCCTTTTTCAGTAATGTGCTTGATGAGTTACAGGCATTGGTTGATAATAATATCCCCTACGAAATTATTCCGGGTATTACTGCCGCTTCCGGTGCATCTGCTTTTTCAGGTATCCCATTAACTGCAAGAGGTTTTTCGCAAGGTGTTCAGTTTCTAACTTTCAATCCCAATAGCCAGTACAGCCCTGAAAAATGGAAATCGCTGGCGCATACTGACGATACACTCGTATTTTATATGGCTTCAAAAAATATCAATAATCTTGTTGAGTTGCTATCTCGTTATAAAAAGCATTTGAATACTCCCTTGGCAGTAATTGAGCAGGCTTCAACACTTCACCAGCAAATACATATTTCTACTTTAAAGAATGCTTCAAAAGATTTTACCGGCATCACATTTGGATCTCCTTCATTAATTATCGTTGGTGAAGTGGTAAATCTTCATGAACGTTTTAATTGGTTTGTATCATCAAAGCCCGGAACTGTTTTTTTGGAGTTAGGGAAATGAGTTCTGTTTAAGTTGTCGAAAAATATCAATTTGGAGTGAAGAAATAATTTAAAATGACTACTACTTTCCAAAATGTCAGATGGCTTCATCATTTATTTATTCCTTTTGATGCCACAGCTCATACCTTATAGTAAATTTTTTTTCATTTATCGTGTATTTTCATTTTGCTATAGAATATTTACG
>JANLSA010000262.1:0-16790 GCA_031362085.1 Bacteroidota bacterium
AGAACAAAAAAAAATTATTGTAGATTGGAATTATAATGCATGGGGGAATAAATACCCGCCGTATGATTTGGATGATGTGATTCCAACATTGATTGGTAAACAGTTTGATTATCCTGTTTATTATCCCGGAATTATTATGGAAGGCGGCTCGGTTGAGTTTAATGGTACGGGGTCGTTGATGTCATCAACTGCATGTTTATTAAACCCAAATCGTAATCCACATTTAAATCAACAGCAGATCGAAGAATATTTGATGAATTATTATGGAGTTGAACAAATTTTATGGGTAGATGAAGGAATTGTTGGTGACGATACTGATGGCCATATTGATGACACTGTACGATTCGTAAATGAAGACACCGTTATTGCGGTTGTGGAAGAAAAGAAAGATGATCAAAACTACGCCTTGCTTCAACATAATCTTAAGCAATTAAAGCAAATGCGTTTATTAAATAACAAACAACTCAATATTGTTGAACTTCCCATGCCAGATGATGTGGTATATGAAGAGCAAAGGTTGCCCGCATCTTATGCAAATTTTTATATCGCAAACCAATCGATTATTGTTCCCACTTTTCGTTCACCAAAAGACGACAAAGCCTTAAGCATTATTCAAAGTTGTTTCCCGGAAAGAAAGGTTGTAGGTATTGACTCAACAGATATCATTTGGGGTCTGGGAAGTTTCCATTGTTTGAGTCAACAGGAACCGGCTGTTTAATTACACAGAATTGTCTGTTCTATTACAAATCAAAAAAAGAATATTTGGTATTCTCGTATTATCAATCGTATATTTGCGATATAAGATTAATAAAATGAACAGAAAACAGCACTGGGAGAATATTTACAATACGAAACAATTCACCGACGTAAGCTGGTATCAGCCAACTCCACAAACATCACTTGACTTTATTAACGATTTGAATATTTCAAAAGACGCCGCTATTATTGATGTGGGCGGCGGCGATAGTTTTCTGGTTGATCATTTATTAAAAAATGGGTTCACTAATATTACCATATTAGACATTTCTGAAACTGCTATTGAAAAAGCAAAAAAACGACTGGGAAAAGAATCGGAAAAAGTAAGTTGGATCAATTCCGATATTACGAATCTTTCTACCGGGAAAAAATTTGATTTCTGGCACGACCGTGCCGCATTTCATTTTCTAACTTCGGACGAAGGGATTAAGCAATATTTATCAATAGCAGAAAAAAATATTGTAGTAAACGGAAAAATGCTGATTGGCACATTTTCTACTGAAGGTCCTGAAATATGCAGGGGTCTTCCGGTAAAACAGTATAATGAAAAAACATTGTCGCAGTTGCTTTCGAAATGGTTTCATAAAATAAAATGTATTACAGAAGATCATCTTACACCATTTAAGACAAAGCAAAATTTTCTTTTTTGCGGGTTTTCAAAAATAAATATTCAATAATGGCAAGTCACAAAAAAGAAGAGTTTACCCAAAAAGAACAAGAGCTGGCCGCATTTGCAAAAGCATTAAGCCACCCTGCAAGAATTGCAATATTGAAAGTGTTGTCGCAAAAGAATGAATGTATCTGCGGTGAAATAGTAGAGTTGCTTCCCTTAGCACAAAGCACCGTGAGCCAGCATTTAAAAGAATTGAAAAATGCAGGGTTAATCTCCGGCGAAACCGATGGGCCAAAAAGTTGTTATTGCATCAACTGGAAGGCCGTTGAAAAACTGAATGGGGAATTCAGTTTTCTTTTTACAAAACTAAAAGCATCTAATGCAAAATGTTGTTGATAATTTTTAACCATAAAAAAGCAGAGTCATGAAAAATGAAACAGAAATTAAAGAGCTGGTAAAAGAAAAATACGACCAGATTGCCCGGGAGGGTGGAAGTTGCGGCACAGCTTGCTGCGGCGATGTAACGAATATTATGGCGGATAGTTATTCATCACTCGATGGATATAACCCTGATGCAGATTTGGGATTGGGTTGCGGTTTACCAACCGAGTTTGCACAAATAAAAGATGGAGATACTGTTATTGATTTAGGAAGCGGTGCCGGCAACGATGCGTTTATTGCACGAAAAATAACAGGAGAGAAAGGGAAAATCATTGGAATAGACATGACTCCGTCTATGATTGAATTGGCTAATAAGAACGTTGATAAACTCGGATTTACCAATGTTGAATTCAGGCTTGGTGATATTGACGATATGCCTGTAAAGGATAATGTAGCAGATGTTATTGTCAGTAACTGTGTATTGAATCTGGTTCCTGATAAAGAGAAAGTAATTAAAGAAATATTCCGCACATTAAAACCCGGCGGTCATTTTTCTATTTCCGATATCGTTTTAGTCGGAACATTACCGGCAGGAATAAAAGAGTCGGCTGAAATGTATGCAGGATGTGTAAGCGGCGCAATTCAGAAAAGCGAATATTTAAATTTTATTCATGAATCCGGATTTTCAAATATAACTGTTCAGAAAGAAAAAAAGATTGAAGTACCAGACTATGTATTGCTTGAATATATAAGTCCGGAAGCTTTACAATTATTGAAAGATTCGAAACTGGGTATTTATAGCATTACGGTGTATGGAGAAAAACCATCTAATGCAAAAGGGTGTTGTGGCCCTGCCTGTTGTAACTAAACAAGTATGCCATACTCTAACAGAAGTCTTTTATTTTTAACTATGAGAAAAAAAATTCACAACACCCCTTTAGGGGATGGGGGCATGAAAAAGAAACTACTTTTTGTTTGTATAGAAAACAGCAACCGTAGCCAAATGAGCCAGGCATTCGCAAAAATGCTTGGCGGAAACAATGTGGAGGCTTATAGTGCCGGCAGTAAACCATCGGGCATTGTAAACCCGAAAGCAATTGCTGCAATGAAAGAATTGAATTATGATTTAAGTAAGCACGACAGCAAATCATTAAAAGAAGTTGAAGCATTCGCTCCGTTTGATGCAGTGGTAACTATGGGCTGTGGCGATGCGTGTCCATGGATGCCTGCAAAAAAATTTATTGATTGGGAAATACCAGATCCAAAACACCTGGAGCCTGCTGCTTTTAATACGATTCGTGATTTGATAAGAGACAAAGTAAAAGAGTTGTTGCAAACTGTTTAGATTTGCCGGAAACATAAAAAAGGTTGAATCCTCCTTTTATTTCAAAAAAGTTATACCTGTTTTTATTTGCATCGCTGGGTATTGTTTATCTCATCGGGTTGTTTGTGCCCTTGATGGATAACGATTCTGCACACCATGCAAATATTGCATTACGCATGTATCTTACCGGCGATTATGTAAATCTGATTGATAATGGAAACGATTATTTAGATAAACCCCATTTGCATTTTTGGTTATGTGCTCTGAGTTATAAGCTATTTGGTGTAACCACTTTTGCTTATAAATTTCCCTCTTTACTTTTTTCAGTTTTCGGAGTTTATTCTGTTTACAGGCTTGGAAAAATATTGTTTAACGCAGAGACGGGAAAGCTTGCTGCATTAATTATTGCATCTTCTTTTTCATTTGTACTTGCCAATAATGATGTACGAATGGATGCTATACTTACAGCAGCCGTTGCTTTTGCAAGCTGGCAGGGTATTTCTTTTATAGAGAATAAAAAAACCAGTAATGCCATTGGCCTGGCACTCGGACTTGCCATAGGCTTTTGTATTAAGGGCCATATTGCTGTTTTGATTCCCGCCATTGGTTTGTTTTTTTATATTTTATTTAAAAAAGAGTGGAAATTATTTTTGAACTGGAAGTGGCTGGTTGTTCTATTCTGTTTCGCAATCTTTATTTCACCAGTTGTTTACTGTTTTTATTTGCAATACAATTTGCATCCGGGAAAAACAGTGAGGGGAAAAAATCAAATTGACGGGTTAAGATTTATTTTATTCAATCAAAGCATTGACCGTTTTACCGGAGCAATGGGCGGCGATGCTAAAAACGATTATTTCTTTTTTATTCATTCATTCCTCTGGGCATTTGCCCCGTGGAGTATAATTTGTTTTTGGGCGATTGCTGATCGTATTAAAAACGGATTTAAAAGAAAAAATGAATGGTTTACCGTTTCTACTATTCTTGTCGTTGCGTTTTTAATAAGTATTTCTGGCTTTAAGCTTCCACATTATTTAAACATCATTTTTCCGGCGGCTTCTTTATTAGTTGCTTCCTGGTTAATGGCAAATGTCTCTCGGGATAAAGTAATATTCAGAATTCAATTATTTGTAACTACCACTTTGCTATTGCTGGGCGGCATTATTAATTTTTGGTTATTCCCGCTTAAAAATTATTTGTTAATACCGGGTGTAATTATTTTTCTTGCTGCTGTTTTTCATTTTATGAAATCGAATGCCGGTTCATTTTTAAAAAAAGCAATTTATATTTCAGTTTTTTCAATTTCTCTTTTCTTTTTCCTGTTTAACAGCAATTATTTTCCCCAACTATTAAAATATCAAAGCGGGAATGTGTTGGCTGAAAAAAAACAAAAATTGGGAAATGAAAGCGATGTTTATTTCTGGAAAGAAAATTTTAGCTCATCCTTTGTTTTTTATACAGCTTCATTAAGAAAACAATTTGACAGTTCGGTTTTGTATAATAAAAAAACGATATGGCTTTTGTTTGACGAAACAGAACGAAAAGAGATTCTTCAATCTGGTTATTCAATAGTGCAAGAATTAAGCTCAGGTGATTATGAAATAACAAGATTTAGTTTTCAGTTTTATATTCCATCCACAAGGAAAAAAAGTTTAAAGAAAACCGTTCTTGCTGAAATATCTTTTTAAATGCCATAGCCTTTTTTCACTGATACGTTTTATTTACCGTTCATATAAACGAAAAAGTATCAGGCAGCAATTTTCATATTCTTTTTGACTAATACAGTAACGTTTGCTTAATCAACCACCAAGAATAGTTATGGTCAGGTATGTACTTGCATTTACTGTTCCGGAAGAAAAACTTTCTGCTGCGCAAAAAATTATTAAACATTATTTTGATGAATTAAATAAAAGCGGCCCAGGCGGTATGCGTAGTTTTTGTTATTGCAGCGAGAAGGACAGCAATAGTTTTGTTCAAATAAATACATATAGAAAAGAGGCTGTTGCAAACAAAGACATGAGATCAGAATATACTTTGAACTTTATGAAAGAGTTGGGAAGCGTTTGTAAACAACCTCTTTACTTTAATAAGATGGAAACATTTGATGCTTTTGAATCTATCTATTAATAATCTACAACCTGTTCAACAATCGTCTCGGGAATTTTTCTCCATTCATATTGTTGATTGCGCAGTTGAGGTTCAAAGCCAGCCTCACGTATTGCATCCTGGATGGTTTTATAAGTGAACCGGTGCGGGGCGCCTGCAGCACTCACTACATTTTCTTCAATCATTATACTTCCAAAATCGTTTGCGCCTGCGTGTAAACAAATTTCAGCTGTTTGTTTTCCAACAGTTAACCAACTTGCCTGAATATTTTTAATATTCGGAAGCATGATACGGCTTAAAGCAATCATACGGATATATTCTTCAGCCGTTGTTAAGTTGTGTACGCCCCTGATTTTTGCAAGTAGTGTATCTACATCCTGAAACGTCCAGGGAATAAAAGCAAGAAAACCCTTAGCATCAACCGGCTTCTTCGCTTGCACATCTCTTATTTTTATAAAATGTTCAAACCGCTCTTCAATAGTTTCAACATGACCAAACATCATAGTGGCAGACGTGGTGATATTTAACTTATGTGCTTCTTCCATTACCGCCAACCATTCATCGGATCCGCATTTGCCTTTACTTATTAATCTTCTTACCCTGTCAACTAAAATTTCTGCACCGGCCCCTGGCAACGAATCCAGGCCTGCATCTTTCAATGCCTTCAATACTTCTTTATGAGTTGACTTTTCAAGTTTGGTTATATGCGCCACTTCCGGTGGTCCAAGTGCATGCAATTTAATAGTTGGATATTCTGTTTTTATTTTTTTAAATGTATCAATATAAAATTGCAAACCTAATTCGGGATGATGACCGCCCTGTAGCAAGAGTTGATCGCCACCATACTTAAATGTTTCTTCAATCTTGCGACGGTAAGTTGGCATATCAGTTATATACGCTTCTTCATGACCAGGAATGCGGTAAAAATTACAGAACTTACAATTAGCAATACATACATTCGTGGTGTTTACGTTTCTATCTATCTGCCATGTTACTTTTCCATGTGGCACTTGTTGTTTCCGCATTTCATCGGCAGTAAACATTAAATCAGTTAAGGGGGCATGATGATAAAGATGTACTCCTTCTTCCAAAGAAAGAAATTCAAAACCAAGGGCTTTATTGTATAGTTCCGCAAGATTCATTTGGATAAATTAATTGAGGCAAAGGTAAGCTGCCCGGTGTAAATTATGCTGAATGGTATTATCTTGTGTCTATAGGCTAAGTATTTTTATAAATAAATATAAGACCTGCATCAAATGTATTGGTAAAGCTGTCTATGATGAAACCAAACTTACAAATTGTAATTTTGAAAAAAATAATTAAACAAGTTGCTTTTCTTGTTGCATTAATCAATTTTGGAATAAATGCAAATTCTCAGGAAGAGTTTATTCCACCGCCATCAAAAAAAATTACTCAATTTCCGTTTACTCAGCTTTACGGCGGTGTAGTGGTTGTGCGTGCCCAATTCGATGGATTTCCCGATACATTGAATTTTATTTTTGATACAGGAAGCAGTGGCATTTCATTGGATTCGACCACTGCAGATTATTTTAAATTGAAACCCGCACCCACAGAAACAACGATACGGGGAATTGCCGGCATTCGGAAAGTAAGTTTTTTAATGAATCGGAAAATTCATTTTTCCGGGCTTTCTGTTGATAGCCTTAATTTTCATATTAATGATTATAGTATTCTTACCTCAGTGTATGGCGTAAAGGTTGACGGAATTATTGGCTATTCCATTTTTAGAAAATATATTATTAAAATTGATTATGATAATAATAAAATGGAGTTTTGGACAAAAGGAACAATACGTTATCCGAAAGGCGGAAGTTTATTTAAGCCTAATATCGGCACCCTGGTAGTTCAACAGGCAAGGGCAAGAGATGCGATAACAGTGAATACAAGATTTCTTTATGATATAGGCGCAGCCCTGTGTTTATTACTTTCAAAAGAATTTGTTCAGGACAGTTCTTTTATAACTAAATCACGTAAAATTTATATAAAAGAAGCAGAAGGCCTGGGTGGAAAAATAGATATGCAGCTGACGGTAATCAGAGAATTAAAACTTGGACAATACCGGTTTAAAAATATTCCCACCTATATTTTTGATGATGTGAACAATATCACCTCTTATCCCTATATGGGGGGTATAATTGGCAATGATATACTCCGCAGGTTTAATACAATATTTAATTACGAGAAAGAAGAATTTTACCTGACACCGAATACACACTATGTCGAACCCTTTGATTATGCCTACACCGGGGTTGAGTTATACATGGTGGACGGCGTGATAACGGCAGGCGATGTTGCTACCGGCTCACCGTCAGAAACGGCCGGATTAAAAGAGGGGGATGTGGTTATTAGTATTAATAATAATTTTTCGAACGATTTAAATGCTATGAAATATGCACTGCAAAAAGTAAATGAGCGGATTAAAATGATTGTTCGCCGGAATAATGAATTAATCGAAATTGAATTCAAAGCAAAATCTATTCTTAGCAAAAAATAATTCTATTTTTTCTTTTCAAAAATCAAATTTGGTTTTGATAAAACAAATACTGTTTTCTTTGCAGTATTAATATGCCTGTCGAAAAAATAAATATTGATCCCTTTCTTGAATTAGCAAAACATCATCCGGTGATTGATGTACGTAGCCCCGGCGAATATAAGCATGCACATATACCGGGTGCTTTTAGTTTACCGCTGTTTAGCGATGCGGAAAGAGCTGAAGTAGGAACTGCTTATAAACAAAAAAGCAGGGAGCTTGCAATTAAAATAGGCCTGGATTTTTTTGGGCCAAAGATGAGAGCAATGGTAGAAGAGGCAGAGGCAATTGGAAATCGGGAATTTGGAATTAAGTATAAAGAGTCCGGAACTCTGAATGAAGAACTTGAAATTAAAGAGACACCCAAATTCCCAACTCCTGATTCCAAATTACTAATTTACTGCTGGCGTGGCGGTATGCGCAGCGGTGCGGTTTCGTGGTTGTTGGATCTCTATGGGTTTAAAATTTATACACTTGTTGGCGGGTATAAAAAATATAGAAACTATGTACTTGATAGTTTTAAGAAACCACATCAGTTTAAAATTCTTGGTGGCTATACCGGTTCTGGAAAAACATATACGTTGAAAGAATTAGAGAGGAGGGGCGAAAAAATTATTGACCTTGAAGATTTAGCAAACCACAAAGGGTCTGCATTTGGAAATATTGGATTACCGCAGCAGCCAACTCAGGAAATGTTTGAAAATTTGCTTGCTGCTAAACTAAAGAGGATAGATGATAGTTGGCAGATGGCTGATACAACCAACCACCACTCACCAACAAACATCTGGGTAGAGGATGAATCACAACGCATCGGTCTTGTAAACATTCCAACTGAGTTTTGGAAAACAATGCGAACAGCACCTGTTTATTTTTTAGACATCCCTTTTGAAGAAAGATTGAAACATCTTGTAACAGAATACGGCAATCTGGATAAACAAAAAATGATTGATGCGATGAGCCGTATTAAAGATAGATTAGGGGGGCTTGAAACGAAGAATGCAATCACTTATCTGGAAAGTAATAATACCATCGAAAGTTTCCGCATACTTTTAAAATACTATGACAAGTGGTATTTAAAAGGGCTACACAATCGGGAGGGAATAAATTCGTTATTAACTATGATAAATTATGATTCTGTTACTCCCGAAAATGCAAACAGGCTGCATAGCCACCCCATACTTCATGAAACCCCTGAAACTTAGTTTACTGCTTTTATTTTTCCCGGCATTTTTTTATGGACAATCACTTACCGGGTTGTGGATGGGCAAAATGACAAATGACAGCAATACAGTACGAAAAGATGATGAATATGAAATTGTATTAACCCAGTACAAAGACAAAGTTTATGGCTATACCCGCAATACTTTTTTTGTAGATGAAAATCTTTATTACATCGTAAAAAGAGTTGAAGGAACAATTCATGGGGATGTATGTGAGGTAGAAGACAATGAAATACTCATTCACAATTTTCCACAAAAGCCTGAAAAGAAAGTCAGGGTCGTTTATACTTTTAAACGAAATGCAACTGATAGTACCTGGAACCTGGATGGAAACTGGAAAACAAACACAACAAAAAAATATTACGCTATTTCCGGTAAGTCGGAATTGAAAACAGAACGAGATTTAAGTAAATCAAAAATATTTCCGCACCTGGAGGAGTTGAAAAAAACAGGCGATATCGCCTTTTATAACGAATGGAAAAAACAAAACGAGAATTCTGTTGCCAAAAAAGATGATGGGTTTAAGCAAGAGTTTTTAAAGAGTTTAGTTAGGGTTGAAAAAGAGAAGATAAACCGAGCAAATAGTTCTTCTGCTACAAAACCCGTTTCAATAAACACTTCAGCAATTTCAAACCCCGAGAATATTGCGATCAAAGCCAACGAAAAGAAATCGAATGTGGCTAATGAAAAACTGGAAGCTGAAAAAAATGATTTGAAGAATAAACAACCAACTCAGATAAACACATCAGCAATTTCAAGTCCTGATAATATTGCAATCCAAACAAACGAAAAGAAATCGAATGTGTCTAATGAAAAACTGGATGCTGAAAAAAGCGATTTGAATTTGAAACAGCCAACTCAGATAAACACTTCAGCAATTTCAAGCCCCGATAATATTGCGATCAAAACCAATGAAAAAAAATCCAGTGTGACAAATGAAAAACTGGAAGCTGAAAAAAACAATTTGAATACGAAGCAGCCAACTCAGATAAACACTTCAGCAATTTCAAACTCCGAGAATATTGCGATTAAAACCAATGAAAAAAAATCCAGTGTGACTAATGAAAAGCTGGAAACCGAAAAAAATAATTTGAATACGAATCAGCCTAATAAGTTAAATACAACGAATGTTTCTATTGACGCTATTGCAATAAAACCAACTGAAAAAAAGACGGCTGTAGTTAATGAAAAACAAAAGAGCATAGCCTCGAATGCGAAAGCCCAAAGTAATACTATTTCTACGCCTGTTGTAAATACAAAATCCATTGTTACTCCCGTTCTACAAACAAATACAACCATTACAAAATCAAAACCGAAGCCCGAAGAAACAAAAATTGCAGCTACGCCGACAGAAATAAAATCAAAGACCGGAGTAGTTGGCTCTGTAGAAAAAACAATTGTGTCTACTGATACCGAAGAAAAAATAAAACCAATTTCAGAACCTGTAGCAAAAATAAATGTGCCTGTTATAAACACCGATGCTGCTAAACAAATTTCTGAACGGGAGTTTGACAAACCCGCCGTAATTGAGTTTGTTTCGGACAGCCTGGTACTGGCATTATATGATAATGGAGAAGTGGATGGAGATACCGTAAGTGTTTTATTAAACGGAGAAGTTATTATACCAAAACAATGTTTGAAAACAGTGGCATTTAAAAAAACAATTTATATAGCTCCTGAAGAATTTCAGATCAATATTGTTTTATATGCAGAGAATCTTGGACTTTATCCTCCTAATACGGGGCTACTTGTAATTTATGATGGCGAAGAAAGACACAATGTTCGCTTCAGTGCCGATTATAATAAGAACTCCGCTATTTTTTTAAAAAGAAAAACAAAGTAGACCACCTTACATTATTTAAAAAATGAAATAACTTGAGCCAATGAAACAAGTTTGTTTTTTGTTGATGTTCATTTTATTCTTTTTTTTATCAAAATCGCAATCCACCGAAATTGATACATTGTATTCATCTTTTGTAAAAGATAAGTTTGTAATAACAGTACGAAAGCCAGCCGGGTTTTCCGCGACAAAAAAATATCATCACGTGTATATGACTGATGGGGGAATTGGTATTGGTGATTATGTATTGGGAAAATCTGATACATGGAAAGCGTCTATTCCTTCTTCCTGTATCATTATTGCTATTTCACATACTGGAGACTGGCACGATAAACGACCCAGGGATTTTATTCCATCTGATAGTAGCAAAAACAATACTGATATTTTTGGCAGGGCAGACAGGTTCTATCTTTTTATAAAGAACGAATTAATTCCAGTAATTGAAAAAAAACTGACTAATAAAAAGGACAGATCGTTTGTCGGTCATTCTTTTGGCGGCCTGTTTTGCCTTTATACACTATTAAAGCCAGACAAATTATTTGATAATCATTTTGCCATCAGCCCATCTATTTGGGCAAACTATTATGAAGTGGATAAACTGGAAGAAAAATATTCTAAAACAAATAAATCATTAAAGGCAAGAGTGGTGTTGTATGTCGGTGGACTTGAGTTTTTAAACAAGGTTTTGTATTCAACAAGGAGCTTTTATAACACAATACTTGAAAGAAAATATACCGGGCTTACCATTAAAAAAACTGAAATCGGCAACGCCAATCATTTAAGCATACGAAAGCCCGCCGTAGATAAAATATTTGAATTACTTAAAGACTGATTGCTCCTACCTTTGACGGTATGGAAATTCAGGATATAAATCTTACCCAATTCTCGCATGGTGCCGGTTGTGGATGCAAGATTGCCCCAAAAATTTTAGATGAAATTCTTAAAACAAATCTTGTTTTACCCGACAATGATAAACTGCTCGTTGGCAATAGCAGTAAAGATGATGCAGCGGTTTATGATTTGGGAAATGGAACAGCATTGATATCTACCACCGATTTTTTTATGCCGATTGTAGATGATGCATTTGATTTTGGAAGAATAGCTGCTGCCAACTCCATTAGTGATGTGTATGCTATGGGTGGTAAACCTTTAATGGCAATTGCTATACTCGGTTGGCCCATTGATAAACTTTCTACAGAAATAGCACAACGTGTAATAGAAGGAGGAAAAACAATTTGTAAAGATGCGGGTATTCCATTGGCAGGCGGACATAGCATTGATTCTCCTGAACCCATTTTTGGATTGGCCGTAACCGGCATTGTGCCTGTAGAAAATTTAAAAAGAAATAACACGGCACAGGAAGGAGACCTTTTATTTCTTACAAAACCACTCGGCGTTGGTATTTTATCAACGGCACAAAAAAGAGGATTGCTAAAAGAAGAACATTTACCAATGATGATAAAACAAATGACCGCTTTGAATAATATTGGCGAAGAACTAGGAAAAATAAAAGGTGTAACTGCCATGACAGATGTTACGGGTTTTGGATTGCTTGGTCATTTAATTGAAATAGCGGAAGGCAGTGGACTGAGTGCAGAAATTTATTACAATAAAATTCAAGTTGCTGATGGAGTAAAAGAATATATAGCTCAACGGGTTTTTCCCGATGCAACAACGCGAAACTGGAGCAGCTATGGTGATAAAGTAAAATTTGAAAAAGGAGTTAATGTAATGGAAGCGTTTACCTTGTTGCCCGATCCTCAAACGAATGGAGGTTTAATGTTAAGTGTAAAAAAAGAAGCTGTGTCCAAAGTTGTTGAATTATTTACAATGCGGGGATTGATTCAATTTGTCACACCAATTGGAATGATAAATTCTAAACAGGAAAAAATAATTTCGATACAAAATTAAAGCAGCCACGAGAGCTGCTTTAATAAAGGGTTAATCACCAGCATTAAATTATAAACGGAATCCAACGGTGAAACTTAATACACGGTGTTTGTTTTTATCATCGGTACTGCTGTTATCACCCGACTGCAGTTTGGCAAGCCCCAAACCATAATTTACAGAGAACAGAACATTTTTTCCTTCAAAACCCGTGGTGCCATTAAATCCATAATCAAATCTTTTTAAAATACCGAAACCAGCACCCTCTTCACCTGAAGTAGTAGGATCGTCATTTGAAAAATCAATTTTATCATTTCGACTAAAAGCAATGCCAAAAATTTTTCCTTCAGATTTTCTTTTTCCCGCAATACCCATTGCGATATAAGGACCGGCGCCTGCAAAAAACTTTGTGTCTTTTTCTAATGGTGCTTTAAAAACCAGGTTAAGGGGAACCTCTATATAAAGCGGGTTTGTTGTTGCCCTGTAATAATTAGCATCAGTTGTATTGCCCGACTGTGTTTTAGAGCCTTTGCCGGATAGTAAAAGCCCGGGTTGTATGGATAAAAAAGAAGTTACCGGAATGTCTCCCTGAATGCCTGCATGAAATGATAAAAGCATTTTGGCTTCATCAATGTTTCCACTCTCATTAATAGAAACATTTGCAAGATTTAAACCCCCTTTCAGAAAAACAGAAGATTTCTGTGCGGTTACAAAGTTTAATGTTACAACAGATAATAATAACAGTACATTTTTTTTAATCATAATAGTTTGATTTTTATTGATTGTTAAACTGGCAAAGATTTTGCCAGAAACATTTTACCGAATAATAAATATTTTTTTATGACAATACGATTACTATATCTATTTGATCCTGAGAACAAAATTTTTTTATTTCATTTTAGATTAAACTTTATTGATTCATTCCAATCTCTTTAGTTGCCCATCTTCACCAGCCATTTTCATCAAAAGAGGATTCAATAAAGAAAAAAAAACTTAATAAACGAATCCAGGTCCTGGAAGACCACGTAATTTTTTTAGGAATCATTATTTAATCATTTAAAACTTAAAAGCTATGAAGACGAAAACTAAAAATGGAGTTGTTGTTATAATTGCAACGTTCTTTTCGGCAACGCTATTTGCACAAGTCAACCTTGGAGTACAGTCAACAACAAAAGCGGCTACATCTGTTGCTGCCACTACAACGGCGGTAACAAAATCAACCACAGCAGCTACCCATGTTGCAACTACTACCACAAACACAAGTGTAAACAAAACAGCAGATCTTAAAACAGGGGTGTCAACAACAGCAGCAGGTAAAATGAACCAGACGAATGCTGTAAAAACTGAAGTAAAGAACGATGTAAAAAACAGTGCTGACATCAAAGCATCAACAGATGCCAGTAGCGATAACGCTATTAATGCCGGATCATCACAATCGGCAAATGGAACAAAGGTTGGTGCAAACGGAAGCTCAAATACTTCAGTAAATGGTTCTGTTGATGTAAATGTAAACGGAAAAAAAACGATCGAGTCTGCCGAAGCAACTACAGATAAAGCAACAATCTATGCTGAAAAAAAGGTTGATGTAGCTGTAGAGAAATCAAAAGAAACAAAAGCAAATGCGGAAACTAAAGCTTCCGGAAGTGTAAAATCAACAAAGGAAGCAGCCACGTCTTTAAAACAGAACACAAAAGTTTCCGCAGAAACAAAAACAGAAGTTAAGTCGGGAGTAAACAAACAGTAACGCTGCACGGCCCGCTTTATGTGTGAGTAAGAAAACAGGGGCGTAAATATATCAATTAAATACGCCCCTGTTATTTTATCTATCAATAATCTGTCAAATATGAAAAACAATATCAACTTGTTTTTTTTAAGTATGTTTTTGTTGTGCACGGCAACCGGATTTTATGCACAACAGGATTCTGCAAATAAAAAGCAGACTAGTTTAAAGGTTGGCCTTTTTTATAACAGCAGTTTAAATTATTATGGAAGAACAGACAGCCTGCGCAGCAGTGGAGTTTTTCCGATTATGGAACTATGGCTCACAAAATCTTTTTATATCAGCGCAGCGCCGGTTTTTGTAAACAATGCTGTCAGCAATTTTCAATATGCAGGTACCGTTGCTACAATTGGATATAATAAAAAAAGTAAAAATGAAAAATTCTTAAGTCATATCTTTCTTACGAAACCAGTTTATAAAGACAACAGTCAACTGGTGCAATCTGCTTTAAAGGCACAACTAAACAGCAGCTTCAGCTGGTTAAACAAATGGGTAAATATTAATGCCGGCAGCGATATTAAGTACAGCGACAAACTGGATTTTGGCATTAACGGCGGGTTGGATCATTTGTTCAAATTTAAATTCCAGGATGAAAGCATTCTTGTCCTGGATCCATCGGCATATATCTATGCCGGCACCCAACGTTTTACCAGGAGTTATTATAAGAAAAGCAGTTTTTTGTTTTTTCCAGGAACAGAACAGGAAATAACAGAGGAAGTAAATAAACTAAGTATACTGTCCTACGAGGTTTCGATGCCCGTAGTGTTTGCAAAAAATAAAATACAGGTTATTTTAAATCCTGCTTATGTAATACCTCAAAATATTATTACTGTCGAAAACAGGCCGGATATTTCTGAACGAGGAAGAAACATGTTTTATGTCACAGCGGGGGCAAAAATTATTTTCTGACAACCCCTATTTTTTCTCAAAAAAAATTTCTGCCATCATAAATCTTACGTTACCACCTTCAGCAGTTTCTACTGGTGGTACAGCATCCGCAAGTAATTAAGCATAAGGTTGAAATTTTTCTTCATTAGTAATAGAATCAAAAGCTGTTTGGCTAAGGATTAAAAAATTTTCATCCTTTTTAGTTTTTTACTTCTATTGCCCGAAAGAGGGGGCTGTTGTTCTTTTGTTATATGGAAGCATTTACTTTGCATTTAACCAGTCAGTATTTTTTGAACAATGTCATTTATAACTATTAACGGATGTAGCTATTACTATGAAATATCTGGTAATAATAATAGCAGAGAAACTCTTGTTTTCAGTCACGGATTGTTATGGAGCAGCAAAATGTTCTGGAAACAAATAGAATATTTTAAGAGCCGCTACCAGATTCTTGTCTATGATCATCGGGGTCAAGGTAAAACCTCTGTAACAAATAGCGGATATGATATGGACCAGCTTACTGATGATGTTATCCATCTGATTGAGCATCTAAATTCTGGGAAAATACATTTTGCGGGACTATCAATGGGAGGATTTGTTGGAATGAGACTGGCAGCCCGCAGACCAGATTTATTAAGCTCATTGATATTAATGGAAACTTCTGCACAAAAAGAGACTAAAAAATTTAAATATTCAGTTCTAACTGCAGTAGTAAATTTATTTGGTGTAAAAGCTGTAACAGGACCCGTTTTGAATATAATGTTCGGTAAAAAATTTTTAGAAGAAAAAAAGCGGGCAGAAGAGAAAAAAGAGTGGAGGGATGAGCTATGGAAAAATAAAAAGACGATTGTTCGGGCCGTAAAAGGGATTTTAAACCGGGAAGGGATAGAATCAGAATTGATAAATATTAAATGCCCGGTGTTGATTTTAGAAGGAACACAGGACAAGGCCGCAACTCCGGCAATGGCTGAATTTATTCATAATAATATTGCTCATTCAGAAATCCATTATATCGAAGGTGGGGGACACACATCGAGCATTGAAGAACCAGATCAGGTAAATTTTCTTATTAACAGATTTTTAGAATCAATTCGATAGTTAAAAAAACAGGGGACTAAATTATTTTTTTTCTAAAAAAATCTCAGCCATCATACACCTTACACTTCCGCCTTCGGCAGCCTCTATTGTTGGTATTGCAACAGGCAATAACTGAGCAAAGAATTGCAGCTTTTCTTTTTGCTCATCAGTCAGTGAATTAAAGGCAACGTTACTCATTATTAAAAATGATTCATCATTT
This sequence comes from Bacteroidota bacterium, assembly GCA_031362085.1. Classification (GTDB taxonomy): domain Bacteria; phylum Bacteroidota; class Bacteroidia; order Chitinophagales; family Chitinophagaceae; genus VBAR01. The sequence continues at coordinate 16,641 of JANLSA010000262.1, forward strand.
TTATTTTTTACTTCCAGCATATTGCCGGCAAAACAGTGCATCTGTTCTTTGGTAATTGGAATAATTTCATGGCCCGTACTTTCCAATAATTGTTTTACAGCTATCAACTCCCATTCTTCATCGATTGCTTCTTCGCATAACACACAAAAG
>JANLSA010000307.1:0-4455 GCA_031362085.1 Bacteroidota bacterium
TTCAAATAATACTTAACGGCCATAGAATATTCTTTCTTATCTGTATATAGGGTTCCGATTTTATTATAGACCTTTTAGCTGTTCGGATTTTATTTCACAGCGTTAGTTGCTTCTTTAAAAGCCATATCAAAATTTCCTTTCTTTTGATATGCATTGCTACTGTAAATTTCAATTGATTTTGCAACCGGATCAAGGGTGACAAAAGAATTTTTTCCGGCTTTTACTTCATCTAAAACGGTGTTATATTGTCCTATTTTATCATAAGCCATTGCACGATTCAGGTGAACTTCAAAATTGTATTTTTTTATTCCAATAAAAATATTAAAGGCGGCAATAGTAAGAGCTGATATAGTTAACCATGTTGGATAAGCTTGTTCTTTTGATTTTTCTGTTAAAGAAAAATTATAGTAAAGACCAAGGATAATTCCGCATAGTATTGAAAAGTACAAACTATGTTCAATCCGTTCCTGCGGAAAACTAAATAGTGAATCAACAGCAAAACCTGCCATACCTGCAAGCATTAATATGGTAATTATCTTTTTCTCATCGGAGGTTGATTTTAAAACAATTTTAAATCCGAGAAATGCGATTATTAAAAAAGGGATAAAATAAAATAATGCACCGGGTATTCCGGTTTCACTTGCTATCAATAGGAAATCATTATGTGGCTGGTCGGGAACGTATTTTCCTTCTTCCCAAACCAAACCTGTTGTACCCATTGCAGGAACTGCTATTCTCCAATTGCCGGGGCCAACACCCATAACCGGGTTTTTTTTGATAACTCCAATAGTTTTATTCCAGATTTTAAATCGCTCCTGTACGTTTTGTTTTTCAGCAGATGAATCCGCTGAACCTCTTGTTAAACTTGCTGCCCGTTCTTTTATTGAATTAGTAAATTCTTCATTTTGATTTCCAAGAAATAATAAACTGATGACTAAAGCGGAAATAGCAAAACCAATAGCTGAAGCTTTCATCCATTTACGTCTGTTGGTCGGGGAAAAAATTGAAATCAATACCAGGGAAATCAAAAAGATTAATAATGCGGCAACCCAGGCCGATCGGGTTTGTGATAAAAAAATTGATACAATTAATAAAAGTAAAGAAACGGCTGCAACGTATTTCCAGATTTTACTGCTTTGATACAAAACCAATAAACAAAAAGGGATTAATAGCATTTGTGCCGAGCCGAATAAATTTCTGTTTGCCATTAAGCCATACGGAATAAAATTTCCGGGCAATTCTGTAAAAGCGGTACCATAAAACTGAGCAATGCCAATAAAACTTTGCAGAATGCCGGCAATAACCAAGGTCTTTGCGATTTTTATTAATTGGTTTTCTTCTTGTATTACAACACTCATAATCACAAACAACAACAACAGGTTTAATAAATGGCGGCTGATTAAATAAAATCCCTCGTTAGGGTTTATCGCTTTAGAAGATGATGCAATACTCCAACCCACGAAAGCAATGCCGAGTAAAAAAATTATTTTGATCGGTAATGGAAGATTAGCAGGAGCATTTTTTTTGCCAGAAGAAAAAAATACAACGATATATAGTAATATAAAAATTCCAAGAAATAAATAGCGAATAGGTACAACAGGGTCAATTAATTTTTCTGAAAATAAAAAAGGTAAAACGGCTGATAAAACAACCAGCCAGTTGGTCCTGTTTTTAAAACCTGAATTGGAAACAACAGTAGGTTTTTTACGAGCAATAGTTTCAGTTGTTGAAAGATTAGTAGCTTTTTTTTGAACTTTATTTTTTTTACTCATAAACAGGATGCGGCTTTAGCATAAACATAATTACACTTTTTTTTTGAGAAAAAATAATTAAGAAAATAAGGATTGAGGAATTTAAAGAATCTTATTTATGACATTCTTTTTCGAGTACCGCCACTATTTTATCATAATACTCTTTTGCTTTTTTGGGTGTACGGCCAATACAAACCACACCCAGCTTTCCATATTGCGATAAGGCCCCGATTAAATGAAACATAACCCCTTCCTGCGAAGTACCATCAAAATGGATATCATTTATCATGGCAATATCAATCAAATCATGTGGCGTGATGCCGATATATTTTTCGCTTTTCAAATTATCTGAACAAAAATAATAACGGGTTAAATGCCCCTGAGAAGTATAATAAACTCCTTCATCCGCATTATAAACCCCATCTGTTAAAAACTGAAGCATCAGGAAGGGATGTGTCGTGCCGCCTTTTCGTAAATTAATTTCTATTGGATAATGGCTCCATTCATGATCTTTTTTTACTGAAATAAAATCAATGGCGAATCTTCCAATTACACCCTTGTTTTTTAAAATTTCCGCAACTTTCATCCCCATTATACCCAACTCAACTGCATATTCTTTGGATGCGGGGAAATGGGCACCGAGATAAACCTGTCCAGCTTCTCCTCCCAATTCCTGATCATGTGTTGAAATTATTTCGCATTGGCCTGTAGGAGTAACACGGCATTGAACCGATGGAGATGTCTTTATTTCTCCTTCAATAAATTCTTCTGCAATGCCACCCATCTCAAAAAATTTTTTTAGAAATATTTCATATGAAAGGTCTGTAGCAATCAACTGAAGATTGTGTTGTAAGTTTTCTTTAATCCAAGCTACAATATCTAAGGAAGTTTCTGAACCTTTATAATAAAAAATGGCATTGCCATCACCTGAAAAACCATCATTCACTTTTACCACCGCTTTTCGTATTTGCGGATATTTGATTTTTAATTTTGCAAGTGCATTAATAATATCATCCGGAGTATGCAAATCTTCAAAACCGTCCGGAACATTCAAACCGCAATCCCTGAAAATTTTTCTTCCATTGCTTTTGCTGCCCAGTTCATATAAATCCGGATCACAACCATAGACCGGAATTTGTAACTGTACAGAGAGTGTCCGTTCATATGCTGTTACGTTAAAACAAGCCAGGTGAGCTTCATGATCTGGCGGAATAAAATCTTTTATACGTTTAATAATTCTTGGACGTTCAAGAATTTTTTGTGTTAAGGGTTTGGTGGACGAATCGTGGCAGCTTAGCAAAGTCAATCTTCGTAATGCATGATAACCAGTTACACCTGGCAACATGTGCAGGTAATAGTCTATAATAACCGGATCAATTGTTTCACTGGTAACATAGATGACATGTGTACGAGGCATTCTTAAAAGCATCAGCAAACACAGCAATCTTTCTTCATAATGATTAATGCCGCTGATTTTAGAAAGAATCTCCTGGTCCATTGTTAATGAAGGAATGATAACAACGGTACGGGGAGCTAATTTGTCCGGGAAAATATTGGCAAATTGTTGTGGAAAATGTGCCTGCAATTTTTTGAATTGCAATAATTCTGCTTCAGAACCGGGTTCAAGGTGCTGCGCAGGAAATGAAACCTCATTGTTGAATTCTTTCGTGGTAATCGATTGGTCCATTCGAGCAATTTAAAAATAAAACCCGTTAGTAATAATGCAACCGTAAGTTAAACAATTTTCAGGCTTCCTGACCAATCCATACAGCTCCGCCGATATTGTTTCTGGTTGCTCCTGTATTTTCGGCTATAAAATTATTCTCTTCCCGCCATCTCAATACAGCTAATAATGCCAATTGAATTTCGGGGGCAGCATCTGGCAACAATCTTTTTGCATCATTTGCTGAAAAATTAATATTACCCCCCAGTGCAGTATCAATTGTTTTAAAATCGGCAACCACATTTATTCCGGTACCTGAGGCTAAATAGGCTGGATTGCCAATCTCGGCCTGAAATTTTTCATTATCAGAAACGGCAAAACCTTTTAATGCAATCAACTGAACACGGTATTCAAATTTATTATTTGCAATAAAATTATTAACTGTTTCAGCAAAATAACTTCCTAAATCTTTATGCATATTAAAATAATCTATCAAATGCAGGTCTTTTGCAGTATCTATTTTACTTACAAATTTGGAAGGATACTCATAAGTTGATTGAATAAATTCGCTATACTCCCATTTGCCCGATTGATACTGCAGTTCAACATATCCAATGCTGAATCCCTCTTCTTCACTGCCGCAGTGTAAACCAATTACTTTATAAACCATTAAGTTTATTTTAGATTTTAAATTTTACCCGCCCGACTGACAAAAATTATTTTACTTTGTCAGTCAGGCGGGGATTTTAGATTTGTTCAAAAGTACGGTTTTTCATTACGGAGGAATTCCTCCGTAATCTTCAATTTGAAATATTAAATTTTAATTTTCTTTCATGGTAATTAATTTAAGTGAACAGCATTCTCTTGTAAGCAACTGGGTAAGTGAGCTGCGTGATTTATCGGTGCAAACTGATCGGATGCGTTTTCGCAGAAATTTAGAAAGGATTGGTGAGATTGCCGCTTATGAAATAAGCAAGGTATTGCCATTTGAAGAAAAAGAAATAGAAACACCGATGGGTCCTGCAGTTTCGAAATTAATGA
>JANLSA010000313.1:0-9611 GCA_031362085.1 Bacteroidota bacterium
GGAACAGTTGGGGAAATAAATATCCTTTAATTACAAAGGCACAAGTAAAAGCTTTAAGAAAATAAAACCAGGAATTCATGAGAATTTCTGGTTTAAAATAAAAAATAATTTATTGATTAAATTTCCTCAACTGTTCCGTACATAATTTAAAACATCTGCAATCTGCTCATCAGTTAAATATTCCTGTGCCGGCATCTCTACATTATATTTTTTTCCATTTACCGTAATCTCACCAGACTGACCTTTTAAAATAATGCCAATCATTTTTTTTGCATCCTTTAAATAATTTGTTTTTGCCAAAGGTGGGTACAGCTCTGGCATACCTTCCCCTTTTTCCATATGACAACTTTGACAATACTGAAGATAAACCTCTTTCCCATTTTTTAATTCTTGCAACGGTTTTCGACTATGAGAAATTGTAAAAGATGTGCTGAGAGTTAAAATATAAGCAAACAACAGGAATACTTTAATCATTAATAGAAATTTATTTTTTAAAAAAAGGAAACGCTAAGTTAATCAATTAGCATTATTAGGCAATCTGTACTTCTCTACAGGGGATAAAATAACAATATTACAAATTGCATATAAAAGCTGCTCTGCCTGATTTGTAGACGTTAGATGCTGAAAGTACTTACATTCTGATTTTACAATTCAGACACACGATAATTTCATTATTAACCGTAGAAGTTAAGAAACAGCGAGTTGATTTATTCATTGTTTAAAAGTCAAACTACCTACACGCTGAAATTTATCATGCCTCTTTATTTTTCCTTACTGTTATTATGTTTCAGGAATTGCTGATACTTTTCCATAAACTCCTCGTATTTGTATTTGCCATCAACAGGTTTTTCCTTCCTGGATGAGGCTTTATCAACCAATTCAAAATAAGCTTTGGGAAATTCATCCGAATAAATTCCGGGAACGAGGCCTGCTTTATTAAATGCAGCAAATAGTGAGAACAATAAAAAAAGTGAAGCAAGCACTATTGAATGATCCCGGTATCCTGTGACCATTTGCATTGTAGTGACTTTATTACCATCCACCAGGTCATCTCTTTTCACAAAAGCTCCTACGATGAATACAAGCAAAAAGGCAAATGCCGCCATGCCAACCCATTCTGCTTTTTCAGCGAAAAATGGTATCATGATCAGGGAGACCAGGAAAAGGATAATGCTCAGGTGAAAGATCACACCCAACCAGGCCAATCTTTTATTTCTGAATAGGAGCCGTTGGAAGCGAATAAATAATTTACGGATATAGAAAAAAACAAGCCATACACCTGCAGCAGCAAAAAGCCATTCGATATAAGGGAAATGGATATGAAAAACACGGCATCCGAATATTACAGAGAACAGGATCATGGCTGCCAGTTCTGCCAATGCATAACCATCTTTTGTTTCCTTTTTCCCAATTGCCGTGATGAATTCCAACAGGAATATTAATCCAAAAGCAAAAGCGATTCCGCCCATAATTTTTAAACCATAGCTATTCTGTGCCATGGAAGCAAAGCTGCCCATGACCAGCAGGATAAAAAGCAAATAGTATATAGCGATAAACTTTTTCATTAAATAGGTAAATAAAATATATAGTTTAAATCATGTGTTAGAAATTCATCCATTGCTTTCCATTTTTGTACTCCTTCTTCTGCTTCCTTTTTACGGCAAGCCTGCCATATGATAAATGCCCTGGCTATCAAATCCTGTGATTCAGTTAAGGTGGGGGGAATGGATGTAAGAGCACGGTAAAAATTACCCTCTTCAGCAATACCATATACCCGGCTTGTTACTCCTCTAAATTTATTTTCTTCAATGATGTCTGCGAGAAAATCTGAAGATAAAGCATTCAGTTCTTTTCCGCCAATGCGGGACAAAAGCAGGATAAGATTAAAGCGGTAGTCGATTGCCTGGTTAGTTCCAAAATTAAATTGTGAAAAATCAATATCCTTTGATTTAGAAAAAACAGAGTCGAGATAAACAAAGGCAGTTGGATTAGTTTGTTTCAGATACAATTTTTCTGCCATAAAAATATAGGCAAATGCTTTTTCCCCGTCTTTCTCAAATTTCTCTGCTAGTTCAACTGCTTCCCTTTGTTTGCCTGCCAGCGAAAGGTTTACACAAAGATCTTTCAGTTGATTGAGAAAGAAAGTTTTTTCAAGGTATTCATACTTATCCCGTGAAGCAGCAAAATTTTCTTTATTAAACCGGTTATAATATTCCATTCCTGCCAGCGTATCGTTCCGGTCAAAAGCACGGTTTGCTAAAATGAGACTGATTAAATTCTGATCAAGACTTTTACCCTGTGAATGTGTTTTTGCCAGGGCCAATATTCGTTTAAGTGTTTCATCACTTATGGGATAATTGTTATCAAATGCATCGCCATTATTGGTAAATGGTTTTGCCTCATTTGCTTTTGCTATCCAAAAATGGATCATGGCCAGGTCCTGTGGCGTAGTATATAACTCTTCAAACAAATTATGTTTATCCAGAAAATTAAAAAACAAATCGGAATGATAGGTCCAGCTGAACCAACCATCCATATAATCCGGATAAATAAATAACTGGCGACGTTTATACTGCCTGCTCCGTACACCATCTGAGTAATAAGGAAGTGTGACAGCGGTCATTGCCGTATCCAGGTAATTTTTATCAATCAGTCTGATATGATCAACAGACTGTTGCAACAAGTTATCCAGGTAAATACTGTCTGATGGCATACCCCGGTCAAACTGATATTTATGAATAAACATGGCTCTTCTTTTTTTATTCAGGGCCAGTAGATAATTTTTGTTTGAAGAATTTTTTACTGTATCAATAACCTTTTCATAATCTTCTGCCAAAGAAGTGAATACCTCCCTTTTGGCCAAGCAATTATTGGGGAAAAAATAACCGCTGAAAGACCGCAGAATATTTTTAGAAATATTTACCCTGTATAAATGGCTGATATACCCGGAACGAATAACTGAATTTCTATAAATGGTTAATGGAGTATTACTGGCGTAATTGGTTCCAAGCCATTTCACCAAATTGCCAACTTTATCCCGATGGCCATACTGATATATTATTGCCAGAATATTATTATAATTATTAAACAGGCTTCCGGTAAAATAATCATTCTGGCCGGATTGTTTGATTGCCTCAAAACATTTGATAACTTTTGCAGTATCCCCAATCGCTGCATATAAAGAAGCCAGTGTATGATGACCTCCATTATAATTATTGGGAATACGACCATTGATTTCATAACTTCCTTTTGCATAATAAACATCAAATATTGCTTGCCCCAAGCTATCTTCAAACGGAGAGAACAAGCTAAGCATTGATTGCAATTTTTCTCCGGTAACATGTCCAAACGTAAGCCATTGCTGTATGCCATAATTCAGCTCAATGGATACAGAAGACTGAAACAATGTTTTCGTTTTAAAAAAGACCATGGTGACACCATAACTCTCATCAGCTAATTCCTGAAGCATTTGTTCAGTATTGGAAGAAGGGTTATAATAATTATCAAAAGCAAGCAGCGTAGTGAACTTATTCAGTTCGTTCATCAAAAAAGGATAATCCGATTTTTTAGAAAGCAATTCTTTGAAATTTGCCTGGATCAGGTTTTTTAGTTCAACTTTCAGAGTACTGCTATCTTTCTTATCTATTAATAATAACTGGTTATAGGTTTCATTTGCCAGGCCTAATCTTGTTTTTAAATCTAACCCATTCAGATAAGTCATCATTGATCCCGGCTTAAACCTTTCTTCAATTAATAAAGGCATTGCCTTAAAATTTGAACCTACCTCCTTGCTTTTCATCAGGCTTGATGTTTCAGCTATTACTTTTTCAATTACACTTTTGTTTTGCTTTTGCTCAGCATTATACCAATAAAATCCGCTAAGTATCAGCATGGCAGCAATCGCCACCACCGTTGCAATCTTTTGAGGCCCGTATTTCATAAAAGCCCTGGTGATGGCAACTTTTTTTGCACTACGCTTAATGAACTCACGAACATCTGCTAATATGCCTTCTGCTTCAGCAGTTGCTTTCTTTTCATCTTCATGTATTTCTGAATAACGCCTTATCCAACCCACATTCGGTTTACATTTATTATACCAGTTTTCAAAATAAGTAAGCGGCCCTATCGGCAATAAGAAGCCATTACTCTTTCCACTATTCTTCCAGCGATCTAATTGTTTTTTAAAATCCAGGTAGGTAGAATAAAATTCAAATTCCTGGTTGGCCCATGTATTCAGTTTATTCCAATTGCGTATCAAACTTTCATGGGTTATATCCAGTACGGTATCTGTTGAAATTTTATGTGTAGCAGGATCTTCTGTTTTGAATGGTCTGATAAAGGAGTTGCCTTCTTCACGATAAATACTGAGTACTTCACCAACTACTTCTGATGTGATAGCAGGTGTATTAATTATACCTGTGATTTCCCCAAGCGACATCCGGTTACGTACGGCACGACTGTTATCAATCTTAGTCAGGCAACTAAACGTAAGTGCAATAATCCGTTTCGCATCCTGTTGCGTAATAGTTCTATCCGGATAGGAAGCATTATGATACTCCCAGGCATTTTCATACAAAACGCTGGCATGAATTTCAATTACTTTATTCAAACCCGTATCCTGGAAATAACGCTGCCGGATTGGAGGTAATTTATTAAACCAATTTTGGAAATCGGACTGTTCTTCATCGGGTAATTCAGCAGCTGGCATACCTCCTACCATTGCATAATGTATAAGATCCATTTCCTGAGTGCCGTGTTTTGCTGCCAACCAAATCTGACTCAAGGCATGTTGAAGAATCGGTAACTGATCTACGCCATCAGCAATATCATATACGAGACGTTCAATTAGTCGCTGCGAAATTCGGTTGCCACTTAATATTGCTGGTTCTTCAATTACTTGTTTTAAATCTCTGCGTTTTAATCTTGGTACAAAGAATTGTGAGAAACCTATGTATTCAGGTAAACCCCGGAATGCAGAACATTGCCCGATATAATCAGAACGCATCGTACATACAACATAGACAGGAATATTTCTTTTGATGGCAATACGGGCAGTTTCCAAAACAAGGTTCACTACGATTTGCGAATCCTGTGAAGGAGCCTCATTATAAAAATTCTCGGGGTTGGTAAAAAATTCTTCAAACTGGTCCACGATGATCATCAGGTTGGCAGCCTTTCTTTTTCTATTCTTTTTTTGCGTCTCATCCAATGTCTGCCATTGTTCATCTGCTTCATCAATATAAAAATCAGAATTGGTATAGAGATCTATCAGGGAAGAAAAACCGCGACGAAGTTCTGTTTCAATAGTTGAGGGTTTTGTGTCAAAGGTTTCCGCTAATGCTTCAGCCATATTATGAACAGGGCTCCGTTCCGGACGAAAATCAGCAACAATCCAATTGGTGTACTTCGCTTTAAAAAATCCAGCTTTTGCATTTGGAATAAGACCTGCATAAATCAATGAAGACTTTCCTTCACCTGAAGCACCAGTTACCATCAGGAATTTATTTTGCTCTAACAGAGAAGTGATCTGATCTACCTGAAGGTCGCGGCCTTTGAAGTAAAGACTTTCCTCTTCGGTAAAAGACCGTAGGCCGGTATAGGGACATATAGTTTGCTGTTCGGTCATTTATTGGTTTTCATTTACGTAAGGAAGAAATCTTCGGGCAAAGATTAGTTCATTGTTTTTGAATTTCTCCCATTCTTTCTTTTTTGGTTTTGATAAATTATACCCATCTGCTATACTTTGTAAAAATGCAGCTTTGTCGCCAGACGAAATAAGACCCGGAGCTTGTTGTTGCGCTTTATAGAGACTTTCATGAATTGCATATGACCTGCTAAACCGCCAAATTGCTTCAAACTTTACAAAGGAATTTTTTATTGTCCTGTATGCTTCTCCGGAATTTTTTTCAGGATTTATATACATCAGAGCCATTGCCACCTGGTGGCGGTTGGGTTGAAATACAGCAGGGTTATCAAGCCGATTCATTTCTACACGGGCAGAATCAAGTAAACGCTGAGCTGACTCCGGAGATTGTTTATTTAATGAAATCAACTGGCTGGCATAAGCATACAGCGAAGAGCGGTTTACTTCTTTCTTGAAGACATTGAGAAAAGTATAAGCTAAATCAAATTGATTGTTTACAGTTAAATCTGCTATTGCTTTTCCCACCAACTCAAAAGAATAGGTATTTACAAAATTGAGCAGTTTATATTGAAATGCATTGAGCAGTTTTTCAGGTTGTATTTTTTTAAGGTACGCAATACCTTTATCTGCTTTATTTGAATTAAATGCATTATCGCTAAGGTGCAGATAAAGAATATTCAGATCGGCTGATTGATTTGCTTTTCTTTCTTCCAGTTTTGAAGCCATCAGATTCATTAAAGTATCAGGCATTGGGTCACGCAGAGTCCAATCATGGGAAGACATGGATACTTGATAATCGAGCAGCCAAAGTTCAAAATATTTGAATTCATCATTGTTCTGATAAAGTGAATCAATGAGATGATGATCTGATAAATATCCAATAAAAGAGCCCGTATTATAAAATTGAAAAGGATTTCTTGGTTCACCAGGATGAAACGAAACACGGTAATCAGGATAAAGAAAAAGATATTTTCTGGGCATACTTAGCAAATCAGTACCTGTAGAGCCTATTGTTGAAATTGATTGATTCAAATATTCTTTTGATACCTGCTGATAATACATAACAGCATTTTTGTATTGTTCATCAGCTGGGGAATTTGCTTTGCCTCTGAATTCTTTTCTGTAGTTTACTAAAACACCTTCATTTTTCAGAACAACTGCCAGGTTAAAATTCCTATCATCGCTGTCTTTTATTTTAATAATTTCTTCCTTCAGTTTCGAGAAGAAGTATGAGAGCATTTCATCACTTGACAACTTTATATTCAGATTGGACAAAGTCTGGCCGCCACCACCGGCATAAAAATTTGCATTTGTACTGACAGTATTATCAATGATTGTCCATGAAATTAAACGGTTATAGAATTCAACAGTACTGATATTTTTTCGCAAACAATATCCCTGAACAAAGCTATCTAGATTGTTTGTTGTACCATAAATATGAAACACTGCCGCGATGTTCGAGGCATTCTCAGCATGTGTAGAATAATCGTTCTGGTAAAAATTCTCCTGGTACTTCAGTAAAGTATCCATGCATTGCAGAACCATTTCGGTTTTACCAATAGCTGCATATAAATAGGCCAGATCCTGGTAAAGGCCGTTAAACCGGGGGCCATAATTTTGAGAGCCACGTTGTAAAACTTTGTCCCGCTGGTAATTTTTTTCCAGCCAGGGTGTTCTTGCAATGTTTTCGAATGGAGAAATGATTTTTAATAACTGATCAATTTCCTCTGTAGAAAATATTTTATGATTAATGCCATTATCAAGTGCCAGGCTTAAGTCTTGTATATCTGTAAAATCTTCCGGCTGTTGTTTAAAAATTTGCATCGCCCAATGCGCTGAACGTTTTGCATTGTTAATATCAATAGAATGCAGAGATTCATCCTGATTGAAAAAGTATGCAAACCCAGCTGTTACCGAAAAGTCATACATCATTTTTAGTCCTTCTGAAAGTTCACGGCTATTATTTGTAATAGGAAGTTTATCCAACAAACTATCGGCAATAGTCAGGCTTTGCAAAATTTCTTTCTTTGGTTCATACCTGCCTTGCACTACTAATTGCGATGCAATGCCTGTTGCAATAAAAATTTTCTGTTTGTGTTCTTTTATTGCTTCAATTACTTCCGGTATGGTTATATTTCCAAGGATGAGTTGTTCTGTAATAACCGGAACTGGAAACTCCGGGCTTAGTTTGGGCACATTTGCAAGTTCAAATGTTTGTTTTTTAATTTCCTTCAGCACATTATCATTCTGCTTACGGAAATAATCCCTGATACCAAAAGAACTTAAAACAATTACTGCAATCACTCCTAATGCTGCTGCAATTCGTTTCGCACCGTATCGCATTATCGTTCGGGTCACTACATGCTTGCCTGCACTTCGTGATAAAAATTCTTTTGCATTATTCAATACCTCTCTAGCTTTTAATAATTTTTTATCCTGCTCTATTTCTTCTGGCAGATAACGGGCAATCCAATGTGCATTCGGTTTTGCAGTATTAAACCAATTTTCAAAATACGTCAGTTGACCAATGGATAAAAGAAAGCCCTTCGACTTATCACTATCCACCCAACGGTTAAGCTGCTGTTCGAAGTCAAGTGATATTGTATAATTATCAAATTCTTCTTTAGCCCATTGTCCCAGGTACTCCCAGTTACGTATTAAACTTTCGTGAGTGATATCAAGTACGCTGTTCTCATTGAGTGTTTGGCTTTCGGTATCATCCAGAATGAAAGGACGAATAAATGTATTTCCCGGTTCTCTGAAAATATTCAATAGAGCACCAACTTCTTTGGTTCCGAATTCTGGTCTGCCAATGATACTTGTAATTTCTTTCAGCGTCATCCTGTTTCGAACTGCACGGCTCTGGTCAATTTTTGTGAGGCAGATAAATGTTGTTTTAATAATGGCTTTAGCATCTTCATCTGAAATATTTAATCCAGTTTTCTGCAAATAATATTCTTCGGCTTGTTCATAGAGTTTATTCGTATGCGTGTCAAGAACATTTTGCAGGTTGGGTTTATGATAACATGCTTTGATCTCGGGAGCTAAAACTTCAAACCAATTTTTAAATCTGTCAACCTGTTCATCCGGCAATTCATTTACCGGCATACCGCCTACCATTGCATAATGAATAAGATCCATTTCTTCTTTTCCATTATCCGCAGCATGCCATACCTGGTTCAATGCATGTTGTACGATAGGAAGTTGATCTACTCCTTCCGTTAAATCATGAATCAGTCTTTCTGTTAATCGCCTGGTGATACGGTTACCACTTAAAACTGCAGGTTCTTCAATTACCTGTTGTAATTGAGTACGGTTAAGTCGGGGTACAAAAAACTGTGAGAATCCGATATATTCAGGTAGTCCACGAAAAGCTGCACATTGCCCGATATAATCTGACCGCATGGTGAAGACAATATAAATAGGTAAATCTTCATCCAATGCAATGCGTGCAGTTTCCAATAATAAATTGAGAACAAGATTGGCATCACGGGATGGTACGCCTTTATTATAATTTTCGGGGTTGGTAAAAAACTCTTCGAACTGATCAACAAGAATAATAAGGTTAGCCGCTTCTCTTTTTAATGCAGCTTTTCCTTTTTCGTCGGCCTGTTGCCATGCAATAGAATTTGTATCAATATATCTCTTTGAGTTTTTATATAAATCAATGATGGCCGAGAAGCCATGATTTAATTCTGACTGAACAGTATAAGGATTAGCGATACCCAACTGCCTGGCAATGGCTTTACATAAATTATGAAAAGGTGTTCTTTCCGGTCTGAAATCAGCCACACACCACTGTGTATATTTTGATTTTAAAAATCCTGCTCTTGCATTTGGAACGATACCTGCATATATCAAAGAAGACTTTCCATCACCCGATGCACCCGTAAGCATTAAAAATTTATTCTTCTGCAGTTGTTGAGTTGCCTGGTCAATATCATCTTCCCTCCCTTTAAAATAAAGT
>JANLSA010000327.1:0-5134 GCA_031362085.1 Bacteroidota bacterium
AAGGATGGCAAAAAAATAATTGTTAAACAAAAATGGGTAAAAATTTCAAATCAAAAAACACAGCAGATTATTGAAAGGTCGTTTGATGGTGGAGCAACATGGATTACGGGTTCTATTATTGATTATTTTAAAAGCAAATAAAACAGGAAAGATTTATTGTGATGGCTTATAATCTTATCAAGTGATTCATTTGTAAATATTTCTAAATAACAAAAATGAAATTAAAATTATTATTATTCCCCGTTTTGCTAATAGCTTTTATAGCCTGCCAGCAAAATCCAAAATACAACCAATCTGCAAACACTAAATCAAGTATTTCAGATTCGGTGCTCGCAAAAATAAAAACTGATAATGATAACAATTCAATTAAAAACAGACAAATGACAAATACGGAAAAAGAGGTTCTTGGAGTTGTAAAAGCCTGGAACGACTGCTTTACAAACAATGACAACGAAAAATATTTTACTTACATCCATGATGATCTGACATTATTTATTCCTTCAAGCCCATATCGTATTGACGGCAAAAAGGATGATATGGAAGAATTTGAATGGTCATTAAGCAAATCTAAAACTAAGGTTCATTTTTTTCAGGAGTTGCAACCAGCCGTTCAGGTATATGATAGCACTGCAATTGTTACTTACTATAATCGTGGTGCTTACGGCCCTGATGGTAATGAACAAATATATTATTTAAAAGAGACGGATGTTTTAATTAAAGAAAATGGCAAATGGAAAATAGTTCATATTCATGTCTCAAAAACAATGTAACGCACATAAATTTATAATCAGGCAACTCCTTATGATAAAAGAAACAATAAAGCGCAACACTGAGTTCTTAAAGCAACTTTCCTTTGAACCATTATCAAAAAGTAATTGGAATAAATTTATTCAGCTTTTTGGCAATAAAGGAGCTTGTGGAAATTGCTGGTGTATGTTTTTCAGACTTAAAAAATCAGATTTTGATGAAGGAAAATCAGGTGATGGTAATAAGATGGCTATGAAAAATCTTGTTTGGGAAAATAAGCCAACAGGGCTTATTGGTTTCTACGAAGAACAACCTATTGCATGGTGTGCATTTGCACCACGGGAAGACTTTTTAAAACTTGAAAAATCCCGTATTCACACACGAATTGACAATAACATAGTTTGGTCAATTCCTTGTTTTTTTATTGACAAAAAATTTAGACGATATGGTGTTTCAGTTGAGATTTTAAAAACAGTGGTTAAATATGCCAAGGCAAATGGTATAAAAATTATTGAAGCTTATCCAACTATTCCTACACAAGAAAGACTTCCAGACGCTTTTGCATGGATAGGTTTGTATAAATCATTTGAACGGGCAGGCTTTGAAATTGTGGACAGGAAATCTAATAGCAGACCTATGGTTCGCTTTTATACAGACGAGCATTGTAAGTAACCATAAGACCAAAAAAGAGATGCCAGTCGCTAAAGTAGGTTTAAGTAGTAAGGAGTGAGGTGTGGAAATTAAGTGGCAGCGAATAGAGGTTGATTAGGTAAGTGATTTTAAAATTTTGGAAATATGTAAATAGTAATTAATAAAAAAAAATAAAATAAAAATTAATTTATATGCGTTTAATAATTAGTTCATTTTTAATAATTCTCTTTCAATTTTGTAATGCCCAGGATACATTGCAAAAGAATATTCAAATTAAATTAAAAGAGTATTTTACTGCTGCTGCCCGTTCAAAAATATTTAGTGGCAATATAATAGTAGCTAAAGATGATAAAATCCTTTACAAAGACAGTTATGGCATGGCCAATTATGAATGGGGAGTGCCAATGGAGAAAGATACTAAAATCAAAATTGCCTCATGTACTAAAACATTTACATCTGCGGCAATTTTACTGCTTATTAAGCAGAATAGGCTTTCTTTGAATACAACCATTGATAAATTTATTCCTGATTTTCCTTCAGCAGGGAAAATTACCATTAAATATTTATTACTTCATCAATCAGGAGTAGATAATCCAGATTATTCAAAACTGAGTTTCGTTCATCATTTAAAGCCGGAAGATGTGCTGGCTAATTTAAAATCTCAACCATTACTTTTTGAGCCGGGAACCAATGATCAATATAGCAATGGTGGTTACTTTCTGCTGGCATATATTATTGAAAAGGTAAGCGGAAAGTCTTATGGCCAATTTCTTAAGGAATATATATTTTCTCCTTTACACATGAATGATACTTATGTTTATGAAGATGAAGCTATAATTCCAAAAAGAGCAGCAATGTATTCACCAGGCCCCAGCAATGGAATTGAGAATACGGATTGGTATTCTTCAGAGCCGTCAATGGGAAGTGGCTTCCTTTATTCAACGGCGGCAGATTTATATAAATGGTGTAAAGCGATAAAAAATAAAACACTTTTTGATATCTGGGCAGAAGAGTATCCTTATGGCTGGGGAAGGAGAAAATCCAAAAACGGAACAAGATTCATAACACAAACAGGCTATAATGAGGGGCATCAGGCAGTATGGATTGTGTATGAATCCGGATACTTTGTGATATTCAATTCTAATTTTGGTAATCTTTTTTTTAACAGGGTTTACGACGATGTCAGAAATATTTTATTTGGCGGAGAATATGAACTGCCAGGTGAAATAAAAAAAGTAAATGTGGCAGAAGAAACGCTTGCTAAATATACCGGAGAATACAAGATTGAAGGTAATCCCAATTTTAAAATTATTTTGGATAAGGGTAACCTGTATTTTCAATTTGTCACATCGTCTTTTTGGAATTATCTGGCACCATTGACTGATAATAGTTTTATGAATATGGCAGAGTTCTCAGTGTTCAAATTTAAATCGGATTCAAAAGGTGAAATAAATGGGCTCACTATTTCATTTGGTAAAAACGAAGGGCCACTGTGCCCCAAGATAAAGTCAAATTAAATAGTTTGACAAGGTATATGTATGATAAATGGATAAATCAGAACTAAATCATGATGCAATGGTAGTAATACTTGCAAATGAGTTGGTAAATATTTTTGAAAAAAATTAAAATGAAAAATAAAATTATGGACTGGAAACTAATTATCATTTTATCTGTAATCGGACTCATAATGGGATTGCTATCAGTAAAAGGATTTACACAAAAATTAGAGCCCTTTCTTTGGTTACTTTTTGGTATTGCAACCTCACTTGTTCTCTCTAAAAACATTGACAACAAGACATTTCTTCATGGATTACTTATTGGACTTGCCTGGGGAATTATTAACGGGCTGACACGTTCAGTTTTCTTTGACGTCTACCTTGCGAATAATCCGCAATTTCAGCAGAATTTTCAAAAGAAAACATTTATTCAGCCAAGGTATTTGGGTTTAGTATCTGGACCCATAATCGGACTAATTACCGGGCTTGTACTTGGTGGTCTATCATTGCTGTTTAAAAAAATATGGTAACTATACTGACAGGAGAAGTGTTGACAATAAATTAAAAGGACCGGATAGTGATGCAATGGCAACAGTGCTTACAAAAGAGTTGGTGAGAAGATAAATTAAAATTTAAATTAGAAAGCATGAAAAAAATACTGGCTGCACTAATTGTATTTATCCAATTCAGTATTCACTTATCAGCACAAATTAAAATGGGCAATTACAATGTTGGATTTAAATTTTATTTGGAAAATGATTTTTCCCGTTCATTTGGCAATACTAATGATAGTGTATTCAGCCCGAGGCCAATTCAAATTAATGTTTGGTATCCTGCTACTGCAAAAGGAATCAAAATGATGAAGATTGCAGATTACTGTAACCTTTATCCTTACCAATATAACTTTTCAAGGAAAACAAAAAAGGAAATTGAAAATAATATTTCAACATGGAGGGGAGTTTTTTCTTCCCGGGGAGTTACTAATCCTGATTCATTATTAAAGCAAAAAACAAATGCTTATTCTGATGCGGCTTTTCCAAAAATGAAATTCCCGGTTGTAATCTATATTCCCGGGGCCGAAGGCGAGGCTTTTGAGAATTTTGTATTATGTGAATACCTGGCAAGTAATGGCTTTGTGGTGGTATCCTGTCCTTCATTTGGCGCCTATGATGATAAGACTTCAGTATATCCGCTGGGAATTGAAATGCAGGTTGCCGACATTAATTTTCTTTACGGGTATCTGAGCAAGTTACCTTTTGCTGATAAAGCAAATGTTAACCTCTCAGGTTTTAGTATGGGTGGGTTTACCACCATTATCTTTAATATGCGGAAACTGGAAAGGTTTAAATCATTGGTAAGCATTGACGGCTCAATAAGGACTCATTATAGTAAGGCATTGCGGGTGCCGGAGTTTAACCCTCAAATGTTCAGAACCCCATTTTTTCTTTTTGCTTCAAACGGCGATAACTGGTCTGATACATTGTTTATTAATAAACTAAAATTTGCAAATACCACTCTTGCCAAGATTGATTCTTTTGGGCATCTTGATTTTACTTCTTATAATTATTTTGGAAACGGGGAAATGAAAAGAAGATTGTATGAAAATTTCTGCCTGCTGACTAAATTATTTTTAGAAAACCCGGATGATAATACTATTTCTAAATTTGAAAAGGCAGGAGATAAGCAAATCAAACTTAGTTTTAAACCTTCCGTACCAATTAAACTTCTGTCTGGTAATGAATTTAAGAAGCTGATTGAAGAAAAAGGAGTAGATGTTGCAAAGCAGTACTATAATGAAATCAGGAAAGTATATCCATCGTTGCAACCTTTTGATGAATATGAGTTCACCGTTTTAGCATTTAATTATTTTAATGAAAGAAAAAAACCTGATGATGCAATAGGAATTATGCAGTTAGTTACCGATGCTTACCCCGAATCGTATGAAGCAGTTGGGCTGCTGGGCCGGTTATACGAGAAAAATAAGGACAAGAAGAATGCTGCACTTTATTTCGGCAAAGCATTGGATATGGCAAAAAAAATGGAATATAAAACCCCGTCAGTTTTTGAGGATATTGAATACTATGTGGAAAAAGTAAAAACAAATTCGCAATGAGAGTATGGGATTGGATAAAAAAGGGCCGGATAGTGATGCGATGGCAACGGCGCTTACAAAGAATTGTTAAACAGATTGCAAAATTAAATGTGTGATAATTTTGCATTAATTATTTAATAGACAAAAA
>JANLSA010000020.1:0-1947 GCA_031362085.1 Bacteroidota bacterium
CCAGCCAGATTCGAATGGCAGGAAGGCTATGGTGTTTTTTCTTACAGTCAAAGAGATGTTGATACAGTTTATAAGTATATTCAGCATCAGGAGGAGCATCATAAAATCCAAACCTTTCGGGAAGAGTATTTAGAACTTTTAAAAGAATTTAAAGTGGTGTATGATAAGCAATATATTTTTCAGGAGATGGCTTAGGTATGTGCCGAGCCTCCGGCTCTCTGTCCGTGACTTTGTTGTTTACAACGGATTAAAATCCGTTGTTACAAAATAGTTCGAGCCTACGGCTCTTTAAAGTAAAATAAATGAAAATGGATAAAATTTTTCAGCCATTCTTTACTACCAAACTAACAGGACAAGGAACAGGATTAGGATTGAGTTTGAGTTATGATATTGTAAAAGCTCATGGTGGTGAAATAAAAGTAGAAACTAAAGATGGAGAAAGGACAGCGTTCATTATCGAATTGCCTGTTATTAAATAATAAGATTGTCATGAAAAAAATATTTATAGCCATTTTTCTTCTTTTTTTTATTGAATACCTGCAAGGTCAGGATCGCCAAACCGACAGTCTTAAACAATTATTGCCACAAGTTAAAGAAGATACAAGTCTATTTAAAACGCTGCTATTAATAAGTTTTAATACTCTGTATTCTTATTCCGATACGGCGATTCATTATGCCGAAAAAGCACTGCTGCTTGCAAAGAAATTGGAAGAACCCAAAAAAGAATCAGAAGCTTTACGTGTTTATGGTGCGGCTTTGTTAGTTACCGGAAATTACTCTCTGTCAATTGATTATTTACTTAAAGGTTTACACATTGAAGAGAAGTTAAAAACATACAGGATAACAGATATTTCTTATGGTAAACCTTTATTACAGATATTTTATTATGATTTATCAGAGGCGTATAGGAATCAAGGTGATTACGAACATGCCTTAAGCTATTACAATAAGTCGAAGATGTTTCCCGGCAATTCAGACGATGATGTAAGGGAGTCATTAATGAATTTGAGTCAGATTTATGAAAAATCTGATCAGCTTGACTCTGCTCTTTTTTATGGGAAAAAGGCTTATGATGTCGATATCAAAATGAATGGTAAAGGAGAACGGGCACCCATCTATATCACATTAGGGAATGTTTACTATAAAAAGAAAAATTATCCCCTTGCGTTAAATTACTACCGTATCGCACAGCTAACCAGTGACTTCAATTTCGCAAATAATGATGCTATGGATGTGAACAATGGGATGGCAAAAACTTTTGAGCAAGCTGACAAATTAGACTCCAGCATTATTTATGCTCAGAAATCACTCAATCTTCAAAGGCTTATTTCTTATCCTTTGGGCACACTAAATACCTATAGTATTCTCGCAGATATTTATAGAAAAGAAGGAAAATTAGACAGTGCTATAAAGTATCTTCAGCAAACTATTCTGCTGCGAGATAGTTTATTCAGTAAACAAAAGGAAAAAGAAGTACAAAATCTTTCTTTTCATGAACAATTAAAAGAACAGGAAGCCATAGCACAACAGACACAATATCGCAATCAAATAAGGATTTATATACTTGGAGGAGGTCTAATTGTTTTATTGCTCATTGCAGGATTGTTATGGCGAAATAATCTTCACAGAAAAAAGGCATATACTTTACTTGAAAAACAAAAAAAAGAAACAGATTTTCAAAAGGAGAAAGTTGAACAAACATTGGTGGAACTCAAAGCCACACAATCCCAACTCATCCAATCCGAAAAGATGGCTTCACTTGGAGAACTCACTGCAGGCATTGCACATGAAATACAGAACCCATTGAACTTCGTGAATAATTTTTCTGAAGTAAGTAATGAATTACTGGATGAAATGAAAACAGAACTAAGTAAAGGCAATATAAAAGATGCAGGAGAGATAGCTGATGATGTAAAAATGAATCTGGAGAAAATTCTTCATCATGGC
>JANLSA010000353.1:0-9547 GCA_031362085.1 Bacteroidota bacterium
GCAGCTACAGGCCTCAATATGTTTAGGGAATTGGAAGAGAATAGTCTTGGCTTTAATAACATTCTCTACCTTGCTACAATTCTTGCTGAATTAGAGGGCTTGGACAATTCTAAAACATCACATAAAGTATTACTGATTGAAGAGCCAGAAGCACACTTACATCCGCAGTTACAGATAAGACTATTACAGTTTTTAAGTGAAAAAGCATCAGAGGATTATATTCAAATAATAGTTACTACACATTCGCCTACTTTGGCGGCTTCCATTGATATAAATACTTTAAAAATTCTTACTGTTAAAAAAGCCGGTGAAAGCCCTGTTTATACATCATTATCAAAATGCGGTTTTGATGACGACACAAAGAATTTTCTGCAAAGGTGGTTGGATATTACTAAGTCAATATTATTATTTGCAAAGGGTGTGCTGCTAGTAGAAGGCATTGCAGAAGCATTAGTTATAAAAGAGTTGTCAAGTTATATTTTAAGAAAACTTGCCACTGACAACCCACAAAAAAAGTATCTGAAAGACTTGGAAGAATACGGTATTTCTATAATCAATCTCAATGGTATTTATTTCAGCCATTTTATGACCTTATTTCAAGGATACAAGAAAAAAGAAGATGGAAGCTTTAGTCCTACTGAATATATACCTGTTAAATGTGCTGGTTTAACAGATAATGACCCAGATGGTGCTGCGAGGCCAACTTTACAAAACCCTGCTATTGGAAATAATTATCAGCTTTATTTAATTCAGGAGTTAGAAAATAATTCTCAAATGTGCCGCCTATTTTCCAATTTAAAGACTTTTGAGTATGATTTGGCAATGGCAGGAAATAATCTTGCTGTAATGTCGGAGGTTCAGCTATCGTTTATTACAACAAATGGTGCTATAAGGACACAGTTAGAGCAATACATACAAACGAATTGGGGACAAGAAACTCAAGAATCAAAAGCCGATGCTGCCTTTTGGTTGTTGAACCATATCGAAAAAGGTGAATTTGCTCAAAAACTTTCACAAAGAATATCAGAGTCCAATACTGTTTTTACTGTTCCAAATTATATTTTAGATGCTATTAAGTGGCTAATAGATTAAAATGTTACAGAACAAAAAATATAAACTTTTATACAGAATCAAAGCTTCTTTGAATTGCAACTGGGAAGATTTAATAATACTCAGCAGTGAGCAAGTTGAGTACATTAACCACTACTTGAAAAATTCCTCGTTTCTTGAAGCTTGCCCCGGTAGCGGTAAAACTGAAGTACTAGGTATTAAAACAGCTTTTGAAATACATAAATGGAGGCCTGTGAAATCGGGCATTGCTGTTGTTACTTTTACTACAAGTGCTGCAAAAGAATTAAATCAAAGGATAAGAAAATTTGGGGTAGTGTCATCTGAGACATTCCCTCATTTTGTGGGAACATTTGACAGTTGGATTCATAATTATATTCTCCAACCGTTTACACATTATCTTACTGGATATGCAGGGAAAGATGGTGATAAAAGTATCAGGCTTATTGATGTTGAGAGTTCGGCAGGCTTTCTTTCAAATTACACTACCAATATTTATAAGAACGGGAAAATGTTTCCGATAAAAGTAACAGAGTATTATTATGATTATGAAAATAATTTGCAGGGGCAAGATGATATAACAGATGGTTTAATAAAAACAGGTCGCTCAGCAAATGAGATTGCTTCACTAAAAACAAAGAAGAAGGAATTTATAAAAGTTGGTTTTGCCACTTATCCTGATGTCGAATGGCTATGCAATTATTTGTTAACAAAATACCCAATTTTGCAGGAACGATTAGCACAGCGATTCCCAGTAATAATCGTAGATGAATGCCAGGATTTATCAAAAGGGCAGATAAATATTCTTGAATTGTTACGAAGCAAAGGAACAAATTTGCACTTTGTTGGCGACCTTAATCAATCAATTTATGAATTTAGAAAAGTAAATCCACAAGATATATCCGACTATATTCGAAACAGTGGATTTATTATTCGACAGCTTACTAATAATTATAGAAGTTGCCAACCCATAGTTAACGTATCAGAAAGTATCATTGGAAATGTGCAGGCTGTAATAGGCCATGAGAATCAGGTTTGCCAACAACCTTGTATTATTTGGCAATATGATGAACAAACATTTTCACAACTACCTCAAAAGTTTGAGCAGTTTGTATCAGCACATGGGCTTGATAAAAAAAAGTCAGTGATTCTGGCAAGAGGGAAAACAACTCTTGCTCCGTTAAGAACACAAATGGATAAATACAGGTTTACAAAATCTGAGTTATTTGCAATTGCCTTTCATAATTGGTATAAACCTGATAGAACAACAGAGGACTTAAATAATGCACTGTTCTATTTAGGCAGAGCTTTATGCCTATTAGCCTATGGCGGTCGTGGAGATGCAAGAAATCAGTATTGCCCTGAATCTTTAGAACATGTTGACTGGAGGTTGTTACTAAAGGAGATTCTTATATCTGCAAGTTCTATTTATCCCTACGTTGAAAATAACCAGGATTTATCATGGACAAGATGGATGCCAAAATTGAAAACATTTTTAGAACCGGTTTGGGCAACATTAATAGGTAGATATTCTGAATGGGATGGTGCATCTCCTAAATTAAGGTCGCCTGATGGCAAAAAGAATTTGCCAGTTAAAGACATCTGTTCACAAAACGGGATTAGAAATATTTTTCGGACTACAACTATTCACAGTGTGAAGGGCGAAACCCTTAATGCTGTTCTTTTAATCTCACATCCAAATAAACAAAGTAAGGGTGGACATTTCAGTCATTGGATGAGGGAAGAGAATTTTGACCCAGAGCATATCCGGTTTGCTTATGTAGCTACTTCCCGACCCAAGTACGCCTTAATTATTGCAACTCCACACCTTAAAAATGCAGAAATAAATAAATTTCAAACTTTAGGATTTATTCCGCAGCCATAGAAAAATATACAACTACTACACTATCCATGAAAGTATAAACTGCGAATGCATTCAAAAAATAATCTGTAAGTCTGCACTGGCACTATGCCAATGCTTTATAAGATAAAAACTCACCTTTATTTGGAGTTAATACTTACTTTGTATTTCCCAATTCTTAAAAAAGCACAAATGAGCAAGTGCATTATTTGGAAATTATAATTATTAAATCGGTAGAAAGAGTGGGCAATATTATTCCTGAGATTCATACCATCTTTGGCAACAAAAAGGTAATTGAAGAAAAGTAAATCATTTTCATCAAAATACTTTTGTACTTCTTTTTCTGCTAATAGTTCTTCGATATACTTTTCCCGTAAAACATTTCCTTTCCCGGTTACTGTTGTTGATACTTTAAGAATCCTGGCAAAATCTCTTAACACACCTTCAAATTTTAATGTAAGTGAATCAATAGGCATGATATAATTAGTATAGGGATTATTTGACTTTAAAGCACTTTCGGTTTGAATAAAATATTCATGAATAGAAGGTGCAATAACACTAATCCACCTGTATTTTATTAAATCACCGCCTGTATCATAATCTGTAAACTCTTGCCCAAGCCAGGTATGACGGTAAAAAAATTGTATCAGCGAATGATGTGTAATTTTCCCATTCTTAATTCCTTCTATAAAAACCCGGTGCAAAAGTGGCAACACAGAAAGGTTGATGTAAAGCTGATAATTCTCATAAATTTTCGTCCTTTCTTTTGCCTCTTTAGAATCCTTTTGTTTAGTGACATTGTTATTAATATCAAATCGCATGGTAACAGCAAAATCCATAAAAGTATTATTCCTGTCCCTACCCATATCTATCAACCACTGCTTTTTTGGAAATATATCATTTCCCGATATCAGATAGCCGAAAATTTCTTCAGATGTGTGCTCCATTAATTTAGCAGTCTTTGCCTGCAGGTATTGATGCAAAGCTTCATTCGCTTCATCATTTAATGGAACTTCAAACTTTGATAGTTTAAGTTCCTTTTTTAAATCAAAATATCGTTGCTCAACTTCTCGGACTTTCTTGTCAAGTCCGGCCAGCTTATAGTATGGAATGGCTTCTTTTAAAAACGAAAGTGGTATCATTCTGCTATCATCATCCATTCTGAAATCAGCCATTCTAACAATAGAATCTCCAATTCGTTTATTCCATATTTTAGCATCACTACCAATACGTTGAGCAATTCTTAACCCAGTTTCGTATATTTCTTTTGAGAAAAAGTAGTCAGGCTTTTTCTTATTATGTGTGGCTCCGATATTTTTTATCAGTTCGAGGCATCCTTCAAAGTCACTTTTTTTGAATTGCGGCAATTCAAGCATGAACTTCAAAATAAAAATCTTTAGTTCACTTGGAAATTTTCCTCTACCGAATAGCCACGATTGAAGAATAGCTTTATAAGAATCAACTTTATATTTTACCTGCAGTGATAATTTCACGCCATTTTTCATTAGCTCTAAGCAATCCCAACCTTCCTTCTTTTCTTCCTGTGCACAATTTATGGAAGTTAGAATTTTCAAATAACCATCAATTGCATCTTTGGCTTGTTGGTAATGCTTATATGGCTTTGGGCCATTCCATAAAACCTGATTGTATCTGGCGACTAAATAATTACTCTTTACCTGTTTTGCCCTTTCCTTCAAATAGACCATTCCATTTTCACCAAAATCTTCATACGAGGGATAAGCAAAAATTGTAGTTCCATCTTCTTTTGTGGAGGAATTCATTGGCTTCACTTCGCCGTTCTGAAGATAAAAATCGAAGGCAAAGCATTCCCACTTAATTTTTCCTTTATTTGATTCATCACTTATTTTATCAGCCAACCTTTTCATTGAACTGGTAAGCTCCCAATCCCTCTTCATGTTATAAACATCAGATTCTAAATAGGAATATATTTCATCAATATTATTGAACTCCATTTTTTGTGATTTAATATTTATTAAAATAAAAAGTCAAGAAACCTTTCTTGACCTTTTGACAACCAGAACACCTAATCCTGATTACAAAATTAATCTTTTTTGATACCAGCTTTAGTTTTTCATGGCATCGTCCGTTGCGGCGCTCCGTTCAGGGTTCTGATCATTGGGCATCAATTGTGTCTCCGTAACAACAACAACTGCTTACAACAAACTACCACAACGCCACAACAAACAATTATAACTGGCCTCACATTTAAAAAAATAAAATAAACTGCAAAGATAGCACCGGCACAAAAGCTCGACGGCGCAGCATAAACACAAAACCCACAACACAAAGCCATCATTTATACTGCCACCCACAACCCGGATGCTGGCGAGAGGCAGTTATTTTATTTTTTCATTTTAAATGTTTCGTTATGTCAGTTCTTGTTCAGCGTTGGCTCGTTGGTAGCATCTGGGTTTCTTGCTGGTTTGTTTCACCTGGTGTGTTTGTTTTTTCATCACAGTTAGGTTATTCATTCACTTCGTCATGTGAGCCTCCTTTTTAGGGGGCTTTCATTTGAATGAATTCTAAATCAACAGCGATGAAATATTTTCTTAATGCCTCCAGGCCACCTTCTTCATATCGCTGCATTCGTTCCGAAACTACACTTCACTTGCTCATTCAGTCGGTAGACTTCCGGCGATCAACAGCTTTCTCCGGTTGCCCCGACGGCAGCATCCCGGAACCCCGGAACCACCCACAAAACCGGACCGGGAAGCTGCCAGCCATCGCTTCTTTTCCCACCGCACAAAGCCCACGCTTCGCCGGTAAAAAGGTGTTCGTCATTCGTCGTCAGCAAGCAATCATGCCAAACCATTGCAGCAGCAGCAATAAAAATTGTTTATTACACTTTTATGGAATTGCTGCACCTGCAATGCCCTTCGGGTGCTCCGCTTCGCTACGCAGTTTGTCATGCTGCTTGCAGTTCCTCCTCATTCCTCACGGCAGCTACTGTGTCCTTCACGCCACTTCGTTCATTCCTTCCTCCGTTCCGCTTCATTACACCTCGTTCGCAGCTATTCATTTGCTTCAAGGCCGGGCATCCCTTTGGCCAATACACAAAGCAACACACAAGGGAATGCACCAGCCCTTCGCAAGCCAACGCTACAATACTCACCGGGTTCCATTCCGCTGCACTACGTCATTCATTCACTTCAGTAGCGTTCAGTCCACCCGCTGCCCATTTTTTTTGCTCGCCGGCTGTCCCCATTTCGGCTGCGTTCGCTAAGTGCTGCTCTGATCACAATGCCTGACACATGGCTCATTCGTCCCTCATTTCGCCATGCAGCACTAAGCTCACTTGCATCGTTCCGCCGCCTCCGTGCCCTGACGGGAAATATACTGCGGCGGCTACACATGGAGCTGGCATCGGCCTCCTTCGTCGGCCTTTACTGCCAGCCCCTCATGGGGGCTCGCAGGCACGTCCGGTCGTTCCTCCCTCCCGTGCCTTACGGCGGCTCGCCTCCAACGCTACAGTGCGGACAAGTGTGCCGCACAGCTATGCTTCTTTTTTGCCGCAGGCGCTTTTACCGGCAGGCTCTGCACAATTGCCTGTGCTTCTGAGAACGCATTATTGAACTAAGAATAAGTTTAGCCAGTGCATCTTAGTACATATCCCAGCAGTATCAAACCGGCAATTAATACTCTGTGGAAAAATGAGTATCTATAATTTTGAAACAGTCGTAACTTTATACTAAACATATTAGTTATGGCAAGTAAAAAAGATGCTCCTGGAATGAAGGGCGAAAGAAGTAGAAATCAAAGTGGTCAACTACGAGACAAACGAGATGATACCCACATGGGTACAATTGAAGAAAAGTATAATAGAGATTTTGGAGTTAGAAGTGATAAACAACTCGGTAATTTTCTAAAGGAAAATAACATCG
Source organism: Bacteroidota bacterium (assembly GCA_031362085.1). Classification (GTDB taxonomy): domain Bacteria; phylum Bacteroidota; class Bacteroidia; order Chitinophagales; family Chitinophagaceae; genus VBAR01. The sequence continues at coordinate 6,832 of JANLSA010000353.1, forward strand.
CTTCTCTAAATGACCTGATAAAAAGTGATTTAGGTAAATAACACTTAATTATCAACTTTTCGTACCAGAAATTTCACTTTATTAAAGTGTGTGTTATCTGTTTTGCCGATTATGTAGGTGTGCTATGAATGGAGCAACTTCTTCCGATATTGCTTTTGCAAATTCATTAAACATTTCTTCATTAATTAAAGTGCCATCTGGGTATTTACTTAATATATCTGCCATTACTTCTTTTGTTATGTTTGAAATAATTGCATCAACTTGTCGCTTGTCTGCAATAACAAGTACACGGCTAAGTTTTTTTTGCAGCCTGCTTATAAACTCTTTGTTCAATTCCACTTCATCGCCTTTTAATTCTCCATCATAGTTAAATGTAATTTTTTTTGATATTTCTTTATTTAATAAAACATCATAGGTGTAACTGTAACTTGCCTCTGGCCCATTGTACTCTGTATTAAGATTTATTATGAAAGCAGCAGAGCTAAAAATTTCAATAAACGCATACAACAGTTTTGTAGATGAATCGCCTTTTATATAAATAGTATGGGAAACCTCATTTGTATCCTCATATTTAATGGAATCTTTAGTATAATAATGTCGGATTATACTCACAGGAATATCATTTGTATTTCTTAATTCTTCAATTCTTTCATGCAAGTCAATAACCCTACTACACCTGTGTAAATAAAAATTTATTGCAATTTTAAGCAGTGCTTTCATAAACTCATTATTGCCTAACTGTAGTTGCATATTTAAAGCTTCGTTCATGTAGTATTTCCCTCTAATCATTTTGCTTTCTAATTCATTGTCATCCAAGTTGGGATACTTTTTTTTTAGCTTTTTAATAATGTGCCTCATTTCCTTTTCGTTTCTTGCACTTATATGAAAGCGATTTTTGGATTCGTCAAAATTTATTTCCGGGCTTACTGGTACAGGATACCGTCCATTAACGAGATTATATAGCTTTCCGTCATTACTCTTTATATTCTTAATATCAGGATTCGTTCCTCTTTCTCTTTGTATATCTAAAAAACCTGATAGTGGGCTCAAACTATTGCAAAATTTAGAATCAACCTGTTCTCCGAGTAAGGAATTACACTTTTTACAAAGCAGTTCCTTAGACTTTAACCTGCCACCAATAGCATTTGGTATGATATGCTCAACACTTTCATTTTCGGTTGTTAATACTTCCTTACAATAATAGCAGTTCATCATTTTTTTTGCGAAAATAATTCAATTAGTTTCTGTGATTAAACAAAAAAAGTGCAGCAAGTTAGGTGGCTGGCACAAGTCCTATCAATAAAAAAACCAAAAGACTACGGCATAAACACAGCCCATCGCACAAGGCCATCATTTATTCCGTTTCCTTTTGGTTTTTCAGCCCCGCCACCTGATGTGATTGCTTTCTTTTTCTTTTTTTCGGTTTTTCTTTCTCTTTTGGGTTTTATATATGGCGGAGCGTAGCGGAGCATAACTAAATGCTCATACTATGTTCATCAAAACTCACAAACTCAATCCGGCTGCAATTACAAAGCCTCATTTTTTTATTCTCTCAAAAGGTAACAACAGCGGTAAGCCATTAGATACAGCTTGCCCAAACTGTTTTGTTTGTATCTGTAAAACCGAAGAGGAAAAGCAACAATTATACTGGCTCTTTTATGGCTTGTGGCAAGGTTCATTTTTTCATCCCTTTCTTACAGGGTCAGTTATTTCATTTATCCGGATAGATGATTTAAAAAAAGTAGCGGCAATTGCTTTAGAAAAAGTCACACAGCAGCAAGAGCAGTTCAATAAAAACATTTCTATGCTGCAGTTATTGGAAGAAAAAAACAAAGTAATAATGGACCAGGTAAAATTGATTAAGCAAGCTAAAAAAGCACTCATGTATCAGGTATTAAAATAAAAATCCCCCGCTTTTTTTAGCGGGGGACTTTATTTATCTCAACCGAAGGTCACCACAACGAACGGGAGAATTATTTTTTAAATCGCTTTACAATTTTTTTTAGAAATATTGTTACTCCAAAACTGACAGCGGCACCAACCGCAGCAAGGATGATAGTTTTAATAATATCCTCACTGCTGATGTTTGCAAATATAGTAAGCAATGTGCCGCTGGCAGTTCCTGCTTTTGTTGTGTTATCAAAATACTGTTGATGCATGATAGCTTTATTTATCATCTTCAACAGCGGTTTGACTAACAGCACTGGCTACACCGCTTGCCACAGCAAGGTAACCTGCTATTTTAAGCACAACCGCAGGTAACGCCACCGGTGCAGCTACAACAGTTGTTGCGATGGTGGCCAGTATCAGACCAATATTTCTCAGCTTCTTAAAAAACTTGGGTGTTGGGGATTGAACCCTTTGCATTATTTTATTCATTTAAACAGATTTAATAGTGATGAATACTTTTTCGTTTCGTTCCAGCACCGGAAAAATCCAGGTATTCAGTTTTTCAAAAGCCATCCTTGACAGGATGCCTTTACCGGGACCGGTATGTTTTGTTACAGCAGCAATACAGCCTTTCGATTCTTTAACTGCATCATTAAAAGGATGAATCAAAATGAAAAACCTTCCGGGTGTTTCTTTCACCCATAGATGCCATTTGAATCTTAAACTGTAACGCTTCACCAATTCATACCTGCCTTCGGGAATACACGAAATCCTTGATTTGTTTTCTTTCCATGGCAACTCAATGGTGGAGCAGATAAACTGCTCC
>JANLSA010000383.1:0-6693 GCA_031362085.1 Bacteroidota bacterium
CGGCTTTGAATTCAAAATTTTTAAAATTGTGTTGCAGTACATCACCCGCATAAAATAAATGTGCCACAGAACCATGTGCCACAATCGTTCCGTTTTCTATTGTAAAACTGCCGGCATTGTTACCCACTTTCCAGTTGTCGAAGCTCTTTCCATCAAATAAAGAAATCCATTTACCCTTTGAATTGTAGCCGGTAGCAGCACAGAAAAACAAACAAAGACTTACAGTGCAGCAGTAAATAAAGGTTCTCATTATAAAATAATTTTAAAGGAAGTTATTAAAAAGTGAAGCTACACTTTTTAATGAATACTGAATAAACGAACAAGTGCTGAGTGTATTAAATCAGGAACTGAATATTTACTTATCCTTCACGATCCATATTTGATTCCAGCATTCTTCACCTTCAATAGATACATGCAAATTATAAATCCCGGCTTTTTTTGGTTTGAATATAAAATCAGCCGTTTCGCCGACACCAAAAAACTGACTTTCTTTAAGTAGTATTTGTTGTATGGCCGGCAAATCAATACCATCTTTAGCAATATATTTTATCAGTACGGATTTACCATCTTTTTCTACTCTGATTTTTATTGATCCGGCCGGTTCAATATTAATAAGACGCAAACGATGTGACTCGCCGGTGTACGCATTCTGTACAGGCTGTTCATAGCTTCCGTTCAGTTCCAATTCCTGCATCTTCTGGGGATTGTCGTTTTTCCATCCCACAATATAAAAATGATCTGTTTTCGGATCATAGGTTTCGTTTTCTCCCATTACTATCAATGGGCCATACAGCCCGTGGGTTATCTGGTATATATCATCAAGATGACTATGATAAATAAAAGTACCGGGATGCAACAGGGTTAGTTTGTAAGTAAATTTTTCACCGGGTTGAATTGATGGTGAACTTTTTCCATCCGATGCACTCCATCCCGGAACACCATCTGCCCAACTGTCTATTTCAAGTCCATGCCAATGCACAGCTGTAGCAGATGACATTCGGTTATTAACTGTAATAAATGTTGGCTGAAATTGTTTCAGTACCAGAAGCGGTCCGGGACTGGAAAATGTTTTATTGTCCGGCTTAAAATCCGGAGATAAAGAAAAGCCATTGCGTGGCAATCCGTTTTCTGAATACTCATTAGCATACAGGTTCAGATTTTTGGGTTCTCCTTTTGAAATCAAATCACTTGCTCCGGGTTTTACAGTAATGCCCAATACCAAACCAGCCATATGATTAAAATAATCCGGCGGATCCAGCGAAGACATACCGGGCAACCGTATATCAGATACAACATGAAAAGAAAGATGGCAGTGAAATAACCAGGTTCCCGGACGTGCCGCCACCCATTTCATAATCATAGTTGAGCTACCATATAAATCTTCAGTTACCACAACCGGTCGCTTGCTCTTTTCAAAAATATGATCTGAAAGCAAAGAACCTTTTGATAAAATGGTAAAATTAAATCCATGCAAATGCATAGGATGCATACGTATCGAACTATTGACTACCCGCCAGAGCATGGTGTCACCAACGGAAGGAAAAAACTGCTCAGTAAAAGGCCATGACTTTCCATTAATCGTTAATGATTCAAGACTTCCATTTTTAAAAAGTGAAGTATCAATAAAAGCGCTGAAAATATTTATTACAAAAACACGGTCGGGGGGTGAACCGCCTTTTGGGTCTATAATAAATGCGCCACTTAACTGATCCTCTTCACCGTCAAATTCAAATAGATTGTTTGTTCCCAATCTTACATTATATAAATAAGTACCTGCTGCGCCGGATTCAAAACTGATCTCTTTTGTTTCTCCCGGTTTAAGTTCAATACATTTCCCGTTTGTTGATGATGGCCGTTTCTCTAATCCAAAAAAATTGGCTGTTGAATCTTTGAGTGTGTTATGCAGTACAATATGAATTTTGGTTCCCGCTTCTACACGTATCAATGGCGCAGGAATCGAAGGCGCCTTTCCTTTTTCTGCAATGGCTACTAAACGTAAACCCGGACGATTATCTGTCTCCAGGTAAAAATCACTCCATACAATTTCAAGTTCTAATTCCAGTACATTATTCTTCAACTTACCTGCAGGAACCCGGTTGTCATTCGCAATTACTTTTGGAAAATCGGATGCTTCATCCGGGTAAATTAATCGTGGATGTTTTATTCTTGGAAGATTGGCAAGTGTATAATATTTACCGGGGGCACAGGATATTACCCTTTTCCCGATTGTAGTGGCTGTCGTTGATTTTTCTGAATCACCCGGCCCAAACAGGAAAAGAATAAAAATAAATGGAAACAAAAAGTATTTGAACATATTTTTTTACAGAAATTAAATATAGGATTATATAATTAATCTGTTGGCAGAGTTATAATAAAAAAATTAAGTATGTTTTCTTTGCGGCACTTTGCGTTTTACTTTGCGGTTAAAATTTTACCACAAATTACGCTGGGGTTACACAAAGAATAAAGTATCAATCCACTCTTATTAAAAAAAATACCTGCGGCAAACAGGTAATGAACTGTAACGAATAAAATGAACTTACCAATACGAACAGAGAAATCCGTTCTGGCCGGTTTCTAAGGATTGATCATAATATGTGCACTATGTGTTCCGGCATTCATAATCCACGGCATACCATCGGCAGATGGTTTTTCCGGCAAACCGGTACTGGCAACCGTTGCATACGAAATATAAATTACATAACGTAAGTAACCATTTTTTACTTCGCCTGTTGCAGCATCAAAATCTTTTTCTTTTGCAGAATAAACATACAAGGCTGCGGGTTGTTTAGGCATTAGCAGTGTGCCTGCTTTTACTTCTTTCTCCCGTTCATTAAATAACGAATCATCTTTAATGCCCTGCTTTCTCAGTTCTCGACCTCTTTGCATAAAAGGTTCCAGTTCCTTAGCATAACAGGCTACAGAAAAATCGGGTTCATCCGGATTGTCTGCAAGACAAATTAATTCATTGCTACCTTGTCTTAACAGGACAAGTTGCTTATCGGAAGAATATCCATACACGGTACAGCTATCTCTTTTTTCCAGTGGAGCAGCTAATAATGCCGTTTTTATTTGTATGTCTGTTGATGATAAAACAGCTTTAGCTGCCGGCGAATCTGTTTTAGCAGCGGGTGAATCTTTTTTAGTATCACATCCGGAACAAACAGCAAGTATTGAGATGAATAAAAAAATAATTTTCATATGAATTTTTTAAGTTGAAAATTTTATTAAGAATAGAAAAGTACAATGTTTTTTAAAGATAGTAATTTTTTATACTATCGCTTTATTAAGACAGATTGTTCAAAAGGACTCCTTCGGAGAAGGAAGAATAGTTATTATTTATTAGCCGTCAGCAAATCAAACAATGGCTGATTGATATAAAAATTATCACGGCCTATTTTCTTTTTCACCAATAGCCCAGACTTTTCTAACCCAGATAAATAGCGGATAGCGGTGCTCCGGCTTATATCCAGATCTCTTTCCAGGTATTCAATTTTTGTATACGGATATTTAAAGAGATTGTTCAAAAGATCCTGACTGTATAGTTTAGGCAATTTTGTACGAAGGGTTTCTTTGTATTGCTGCATCAGTTTTTTTATGTGGCCAATCAGGATAATGCTTTCATTCGCTGTTTGCTCTATGCCATCCAGCATATACAATATCCATTCTTCCCATTCTCCTGTTTGTCTTACTTTCTGTAACAACCGGTAATAATCATTTTTATGATGAATGATATAACGACTCAGGTACAGAACCGGGATGTCCAGTAAATTTTTTTGTATCAGGAAAAGTATATTAATGATACGGCCGGTTCTTCCATTGCCATCATAAAACGGATGAATACTTTCAAACTGATGATGAATGACGGCCATCTTCACCAATGGGTCAGCGTCCATCATAGTATCGTCATTAATAAATGTTTCCAGGTTGCTCATTAATGACAGGATCGTATCATGATCCTGTGGCGGAGTATATACCACTTCACCGGTGGCATCATTCAACAGTTTGGTTCCGGGTAATTTTCTAAACCCCGCTTTATTACCTTCAACCAATTCCTGTATCTGCAGAATAAAATTATTGGTCAGCAGCCCATTCTTTTTTACCAGCTGATAACCTGCTTTCAATGCCTTGGCATACTGATGTATTTCTTTGGCTGCGGGAGATGCAAACTGATCGGTAAACAAACTGCTCTGATATACTTCAGCAAAAGTGCTGATGATATTTTCCACTGCCGAACTTTCTTTTGCTTCCCGCAGGGTGAGGGTTTCGGTTAAAATATGCTGATTGGGGATGCTGGTAATTACACCTTTCAATTCGGCCAATGCTTTATGGGCAAGAGCTGTTTTACGAAGTACAGTTCTTGTTTCTATATCTGCTTTCAGCGGTAGCGGTTCAAGTATTGCCGAAACAATTTGACTCATGTTCCGCTAATGTAAGTCAAAAAATCAAATTTTTGACTTGTGTTTTTTTAACATGAGTCAATTTTATCATTTTTTGGTTTATATCAGACGAGTAAGGTTGTTATAATTAAGCTTCGATGTAAACTGAAAGATTCTACGCAGATTGTGCGGTGAATATGGGGAATATTTGAAGCATTTCAGTTACAGTTTACCCAGCCTGCCCCTAGGAATGTAGTGGGAGCAAGGCGGTTGCTATTGTGATATAAGCTTATATTAAACATATACGTTTAATTTTTCTTGCATATTTAAACTTATATGTTTAGTTTTGAACATTATTTTTAAACGTATAAGTTTATGAAATTGAAGAAAAAAAACAAGTTGATGCTTCAGCAAATTGATAATAAGTTAGAGGGTTTTAAAATCCTTAAGCAGGCAACTGTACCAGATGAAGGCTGGATTCATACTATCAGAACAGCGCTGAAAATGTCGTTAAGACAATTAGCGGCGCGGCTGAATATAACTCCGCAGGGTGTGCGGCGACTTGAGCAACGTGAAAAAGACGGCTCTATCACTTTAAAAAATTTACGTGAAGCAGGCAAGGCTTTACATATGCAACTGGTGTATGGCTTTGTTCCAAAAGAAGAATCGCTGGAAAAAATGATAGAACAAAAAGCTTATGAAATTGCAAGGGAAATTGTAATGCGGACTTCGCATAGCATGATGCTCGAAGACCAGGAGAATTCTAAACAACGGATTGAAAAAGCAATAAAAGAAAGAGCCGAGGAAATTAAAAACGAAATGCCGGGCTATTTATGGAATTAGAATTTGAATATATCAGCGGCCAGACGCAACTGGATGAAGACGAAAAAGAAGGACTGCTTATAAAGAGCATTACTACGCAGGGCGAACTAAATGAATTTGAACAACAGAATATAGAAAAGGCGATGCAATGGCTGAAATCAAAAAAAATTACAGCTGCAGAGATTCTTTCAGAAAAATTTGTTCAGGAACTGCACCGCCGCATGTATGCAGGTGTATGGAAATGGGCCGGCGAATTCCGGAAAACAGACAAGAATATAGGCGTGGATAAAAATCAAGTAGCAATTGCATTGAAACAATTGCTGGATGATTGCCAATACTGGATAAGCCATCCTGGTTTTTCAGAAGAAGAAATTACTATCCGCTTAAAACATCGTATGGTACAGGTGCATTGTTTTGCCAATGGCAATGGCCGGCACTCCCGGCTGATGGCTGATGTTATGATGGAAAAAATTTTTCATCTTCCTGCATTTACATGGGGTGCTGCAAGCCTTATAAAGCAAAGCAACCTCCGCACTGCTTATATACAAGCTTTGAAAAAAGCAGATGCCGGCGATTACAATGATCTTATTGCTTTTGCAAAATCATGAATAGTGGTTACACAATCTCCTGCGGTGAAAGGATGAATAATTATGTAGCGGGTAGTAGTGCTGTTGAACTTTTTTAGCTACGGATAAGATTCATCAACAATTTTATCATCAGCTCTTTATCATCGGGATTGCTTTGGGCTACCAGCAATGCAAGTGCTACTAGTGCATTATCATTAATTTTCAGTTCGCCTGATTTTTTAAAGCGGTGTTTGTTCTTTTCTAAAAACCAGACAAACAAAAATGCACCTATCCTTTTATTGCCATCAGTGAAAGAATGGTTTTTAATAACGAAGTATAATAAATGCGCCGCCTGCTCTTCTATACTTTTATACAGGTACTGGCCACCGAAGGTTTGTACCACAGAGTTTAATGTGCTTTCAAAACCACGATCCCTTTCATTGCCAAACAATGCAGAAGCTTCTTTCTTTTTAACCAATTGTTTCTTCAGTTCTGCTATTGCTTTTACGGCTTCTTTGTATTCTATTTCATACGTAATATTTTCATTCAGCTTTTTATCGGGCAGGTTATTGCTGTCAAACTGGTTGAGCAGAATAAAACTATGCGTATAGTTGGTAATAATTTCCAGCAGGCCCTTTGCTTCGGTTGCACTCAGTTCATTTGAACTGCCGGATTGCTGAATAAGTTTTACAGCCTGCTCCAACTGTTGCATATTTTGCAACACTTGCTGTAGTCTTTTTTCATTAAGTGAATATCCTTTTACTAAATAATCTTTTAACCGTTGGGTAGCCCATTGGCGGAATTGAGTGCCTCGTTTTGATTTTACCCGGTAACCGACGGATATGATAACGTCGAGATTATAACAGAGCACTTCATAAGACTTACCGTCATTTCCAGTATGTCGGAATTTCCGACATACTGAAATC
>JANLSA010000389.1:0-3728 GCA_031362085.1 Bacteroidota bacterium
TGTATCTGTAAAAGATACTATTCCCGGCACACCGGCAGGTAAACGTATGAAAAGCTATATAGCTGCAATTGAAAAAAATAATGAACAGGCCCTTTTAGATTTCATTAATAGTAATTTTTCACCCCAAGATCTTGCAGGAAGGCCAGCTAAGGAAAGAAGAGCTATAAATACAAATATCCCCAATGCGATCAGAGGCGCTAAATTTATTGCAGTGGTTGAATCAAGGCCCACATTTATCATTATAAAATTTAAAACAAAAAATAATGAAGATGTGAATATTGGAATGGAATGTGAAGCAACTGCACCATTTTGGCTAGCTGATGTTTTTAGAAATTAAATATTATTGATTGTTATTTTCCTGGAAATAAATAAAGATAATAACAGCCGTTACTCTATTATTCTCCCGGTTCCTCTATTTCATAAAATCAACACGGAATAGCTGCGTAATTTGCAAAGTATGAGAATTGCTGATTCCATAGAATTGATAAAAGAATTTCCTGCTCATAATTCAGTTGAGTTTGATGGCAAAGCACATTGGAATATGTATAAGACAAAAAACATAATAGTCAATGCAAAAGCTTCTATGTTGTATTGTCAAAAACATTGGGGAAGTCTTTCTATTAAAACTACGTTTAAAGGAAGCGAATATTATGAAACCGGAAATACAAAGTATTTAGTCTCGGAGAATAATTATTTAATCCTGAATCAGGACACAGAATATTCAAGTTTTATAGATTCCGATGCAGATGTTGAATCGTTTACTATTCATTTTTCACCTGATTTTATTAATGAGTTTATTTCCGGGCTTACCACAAAATCAGGTTTATTTTTTAACCAGGGCTTTGAAAAAAATGATTTCCCGGAGTTTATCGAAAAAACCTATCAACATGATAATCTTGTTACCCCAATACTCCTAAAAATTCGAAAATTATCTGACGACTTAGAATTGAATAAAGACCAGATTGATGAATTGCTTTCTAACTTATTGCAAAATATGTTACAACTGAATGCAAATGTAAAAACAGAGGTAAATAGGATAGATGCTTTGCGTGAATCGGTAAAATTGGAGCTTTACAAACGATTGAATTATGCAAAAGAATATATTGATAGCTGTTATGATCAAAACATTTCGCTTGAAAAAATTTCAACGGTTATCTGTATGAATAGTGAATATTTTATACGTCAGTTTAAGAAATATTTTAAAATTACTCCCATTCAATACCTTATTAAAAAAAGAATGGAAGCTGCTAAAATAATTATAAGCACTTCCGATATCTCAATTTCCGAAGTTTGCCAACAGGTAGGCTATTCAGATCTTACTTCTTTCGGAAAGCTATTTAGAAAATATTATCATATTAGCCCGGATGGTTTTAAAAAGCTGAATGCCCGGGCTTAATAAAAAATCCTCTTCATTTTATTTTTTTGGCTTTTTTTAAAACAGAGCCTCATCATTTTTTTTGGTAAGCTTATCGAATGATATTTCGAAATAGTATTTATAAAAAATTTTGTAGGGGGGTAGTTGATTTTTTTTAAAATTATTTTATCATCAATTTCAATAAAGTCAGTTTTCGCCTAGTAAAATATATTGTAACCCGAAAATTCATTCGGCGAAAATTGACTTTATTAAATTAAAAAGGATTCTTAACATTTATTTTAAGAAAGTCAAATTTCACCTAGTCGTATAAAGCATCATTCTTCAATCTTTGCTGTCTTCAATCGTTCGATTTACTTTTTTTAATAAAAAAAATTTTAAACTAACATGAAAAAAACAACTGCGCTGCTGTTGTTGCTTATGCTTTTTGTTGCTCAGGCATTTGCACAAAACAAAATTATTTCAGGTCGGGTAACCGATGAAAATGGGAATTCAATTCCATTTGCCACTGTAAAATTGAAAGAATCAAAATCCGGTGTATCGGCAGATGCCGATGGAAAATTCTCTATTCGTACAAAAGGAGGAGAAACATTTATCATTAGTGCCATTGGGTTTAATGATAAGGAACAAAAAATGGAAGAAGGTAATGTAGCAGTCACTTTATTAAAAAATGCATCTGATTTAAAAGAAGTAGTTGTTACAACAGGATTAGGTATAAAAAAATCATCAAGAGTAACGCCATTCAGTGCACAGGTTATAACTGCTGAAAATATTAATCTTACAAGACAAACTAATCTGAACAATTCATTAGCAGGAAAAGTAGCTGGTGTACAATCACGTAGTCAATCGGGTGCTAAATTGAATGCTGAAACATTTCTGCGTATCAGAGGTGGTTTAGGTATTGGTGACCGAGGGGCACTTTATGTAGTAGATGGTAACGTTGCAAATTCTTTTGATATTAACCCTGATGATGTGGAAGATATAACTGTACTGAAAGGTGCAAATGCAACTGCATTGTTTGGAAGCCAGGCTACAGGTGGTGCAATTGTTATTAATACAAAGAAAAAATCGGGAAACAAAGGATCTGGTATAGAAATAAATACAGGTATAACATTTGATAAAGTTTATGTTTTACCCAAATACCAAAATCTTTACGCAGGCGGTAGCAATCCTGACTTAGCAAAATTTACATGGAAAACAGGCATGCCAACTGATTGGCAGTCATTGGATGGTAAATATTATCCTGATTATACAGATGATGCAAGTTGGGGGCCAAGAATGAGTGGGCAAGAATATATTCCTTGGTATGCATATTATCCCGGACATGATAGATCATTTAAAACTGCATCATTATTACCTCAACCAAATAATAACCGTGATTTTTGGGAAACCGGTATTACTAATAATAACAATATAAGTTTTAGTAAAGCAGGTCAGGGATTTAATTACAGAGCTTCATTTACAAATCAGCACATCACGGGCATAATTCCAAACTCAAGCGTTAACAGAAACACCCTTTTCCTTACAGGTAGTATGGAATTAAATAATCATTTTACGCTTTCTTCAAATATGAATTTTTCTGGTCAAACAATTGAAGGAGATTTTGCAGATGGCTATGCAAATAATGCTGGTTCCAATTTTAATCAGTGGTTTCATCGTGATTTGGATATGAATATTCTTAGAGAATTAAAAGATCTTCGTTCTCCTTTTGGAACAATTCCAACATGGAACTTAAGGTTTAATCCTGATGGCTTTAATCCAAATACTCCGGAAAATTTTTATAAAGCAAATTATTGGGACAACCCGTATGCATATTATGCGAACAGGCCACAGATGAATGATAGAAATAATATATGGGGTGATGTTTCGCTTACCTATAAACTGAATAATGAGTTTCGTATTAAAGGTGCTGTTAGAAAAAATCAATTAACAACCCATGTTGAAAATTTCTCCTCATCTCTTTTGCAAAGTAGTGGATTACAAACAGGCAATACGGCTAACTATGTAACAGCAGAAACAAACAGGCAGCGTTACGATTTTGAGTTATTAGGTTCTTATAATAAAAAATTTGGACAGTTTAATGTATCGGCAAATGCTGGCGGAAATATTTTTAAAACTGAATATAACGATTTAACTGCTAACACGAATGGGGGGCTTAATGTACCAGACCTTTATTCAATAGCAAATTCAAAAAACCCTGCAACGATTGGTAATAACAGAATAAAAGAGCAAATTAATTCTCTTTTTGCATCAGGCGATGTAGAGTATAAAAAAATTGCAAGTTTAAGTTTTGCTGTAAGAAATGATTGGGGTTCTACGTTATCAGATTCGAAACCTTCCTTATTTTATCCGTCTG